>NZ_JBHDVN010000021.1:0-52214 GCF_046635365.1 Acinetobacter sp. NIOH-H-8 | reverse complement strand
AAAGTGGAATATGCCGATTCGCGACTGGCGTTTAGCCATGAGCCGCTTTATTATTGAATTCGGTGACCGCTTAAGCAATCACCTTTAAATTGATGAAAAGCAATTACACAAAATTATTTACAGGCTCAGATTTAAATATTTTATCTGCATCATGGCGCTGCCAAATATGGAATAGGCTGTTATGGGTACAATTCATAGCTTTTAATATTTCTTCTTGGGTTTGAATTGAGTTGTAACCATCTAATTTTTTATTAAGAACCTCAAAAAATAATTTATCAGTATTATTTAATTCATTCGGTATATCAATAATGTCTTTTATTGTTTGCACAGTCCAGATTGGTTGAGGGAGTAAATCTTCCCCATAAACCATAATAGATATCCTTACTATGTCTATATAAGGTATTTTTATTATTACATCATCTATATTTACGCCCACAATCTGATCATGCTCTAAGCTAAAATTTTTAATTTTAGTTTTATAATTACTCGTATCTAAATTTTTATTAGCTTCTTTTCTTACTAACCTTTTTAAAAACTTAAACATACAGGCTACCTACTGGAATTAAAATAAAGTCCATTCTGTAAAAGCTTCCAACTCTTCATCATAAGCTTCAACTAATTTATATGCTCCATACCCTCCCGCTAGACCGCCAATTATTACACCTACTGTTGAACATATGGGAGACCCGGGGCCACAAATTCCTCCTGCAATAGCACCACCCACAGCGCCAGCTGCCACTCCTGAGCCTATGGTTGCGGCTTCTTTATAAAATTCCTTTTCTTTATTCTCAGCTGAAAAAATCTCATACCAAGCATAGGAAATTGAAATAACGACAATTACTCTGCCTAGTGGTTTCATATACTTTGCTGCTTTATCAAAAGTTCCATGGGATGCCCCTGATCCTTTAACTACACTATAAAAAACTTTATTTTTATCTGCTGTTGAAAGCGCCTGAAAATATGAATTTCTTGTACCTGTTGATGCTTTTACATAATGATCTAAGGTTTGTCTTGACTGATCTTTCAGTCTTTTCCATTCATCAGGATCTTTTAATTTCAATGCATAATATTCTAAAAATTGATCTAAACTTTTAGCCGCTATTTTTTCTTTTTGTGATACTGCTAACGCGATTGGAGAATTCTTTTTCCTAGTCTGTTCTAAGATATCATTTCTTAATGTATGAGCCTCTTTCGAAGCATCTTTTACAGTCATTCTTCCATTTTCAACATCCTTTAAGTAATCATGACTCATTTTTTTAATTGCTTTCATATAAGCAATTCTTAAGGAGCTATCATGATCTAAAAAGTTATTACTAAAGTAAAGTGCTGTACCATGTAAGGCTTCAAGTGCTATTTCTAATTCATTTTTAACTTTAACAGGTACTTTATTTAATTCTGCTTGTTTTGTTGTACCTGTAGTTGATTTTAATTTATATATCGATTTATTAAATTCGCCATTTTCTAGTGCGGGAACACGCACTCTGGCAATTTTTGAATTATTTAAAATTAACTCTACAAAGATTAAATCTAATTTATTGCAACTATAGATTTTGGTACAACCATTCGGATCAATTTTTCCTCCATAACTTTTTTGAGTTGTCGTATTTAGTAAGGTATAGCTTAATTTTGATAAAAGGTCTTTATTATCACAGGATACTTTTAAACGAGCCGTATAAGTCATTCTTCTAACTCCGATATCTCTGCATCATATTTATGCACCATAACCGTATATTTTTCTTCCTTATTTTTTGAGGTAATTCTAATAATTCCATCTTTGGGAACCTCTCCTGTTCGTACATTCCCCTTAGAATCAATAAGACTAAAAATTGGAGAGCTTTCTAATAATTTATTGTTTATTTTATGTCGCACATCGAACTCTAAAATATAGGAACTATTATGTGAGGCAGGAAGATAGGGAATATCATGCATTACCTTTTCTCCTGATAAAAATTGATGCTGCCCTGCCTTCATCTCAAACTGACCACCCGTCATCGGCAAAATTCCGGCACTACTGATCTCAACTTGAGAACCGCCCGCAGTTAAAACAATTTCCTTCGCTGCTGTAATTTCGATCTGATCTTCAGTGGAGATAGTTTTGATACCTTTGCGTGCAATAATATCCATCCCATCATTTTGCGCCTGTAGTTCAACTTTGCCTTTTGCGGCATAAGCTCTTAAGCCTTGTTGGGCTGCAAACAGACTGACTTTAGAAGAGGCATGCCCAATAATATTTTTCTGCGAACTTAAATTAATACTGTCCGCTGACTGGTGGCTAATTTGACCCTCCGCAGACAAATGAATATCCTGCTGGGTACTCAGCGCAATGGATTTTGGTGCTGTCAGAATCATAATTGCCTGTTTAAAGGCAGCTGCCTTGTCTTGATCTTGCTGTTCAATTTTCTCAATAAAGCTTTTTAAATTTTCAAAGATTTCAAGCGGATCAGTTTGCTGGTTTTTAGCAACATCACTTAGCGCCTGGCTCATCTGCAAGCCTGATTCAAGCTGGCTTTTCGCTGGTTCAGCATCCATATGTGAACCGTCTGCGGCTTGCTGTTTATGAGCCGAAATCAATAACCCTTTACCTGCACGGACTGCACCCCATTGGTCAGTTCTAAGTTCAAAACCTTCACCCCGTCCTTCACTTTCAGCCTGTTCTTTCGGATGACTCAAGTTACCCAGATTGAGCTGACTGGCAGCTTGACTACTATGTAACTGTATACTGATCTGGCCAGTCGTATCATCAAAACGTAACTGGTTAAAGCCTTGCCCCTGTACTTCTTGCGAGCGAATACCACTGAGTTTTTTGGTGTCTGGTAGTTGTCCTTTTTGATCAAACTTCGTCGGAGAACGTTGGCCTTCATGAATCCGACCTACCACAAAAGGCCGATCAATATTGCCGTCGAAAAAGTCGACGACCACAATTTCACCAATGCATGGCAAGAAACGGACCCCATAACCTATACCTGCCCACGGGGTCAGAACATCTACCCAGGCTGAATCTGTATCACTGTCATTGCTGCCTGCACCACCATCGTGAGCATGGTCATCCGAACGAGTGAACAGAAAACGGATTTTGATCCGCCCCCATTCATCCACATAAATTTCTTCATCTTCTGGCCCGACTACCTTGGCGCATTGCGGATAGGCCTGTGGCCGCTGCAATAAAGGTTGATACTCAGGAACCAAGTGAATATGGCGACGTTGCAAGACTAGCTGGTTGGCCTGACGCTCACCTGCGTCCTTGGATTCTGTCATCTGCCAACAGCTTTGCTGAATTAAAGCATGAACCTGCTCATTTAAGTCTTTAGGCAAATTATTTTGGTTATAAAATTTCCTAGAGATGATTAAAAATTCTTTATCTACTGCTGGATGCTGGTCAATTTCAGGATGCTGATCCAGCCGAAACCAGTAACCCACTTGGGCATCACGTACCGTGGATGTTGCTAAAAATTGTTTGGCCTGTGCATCATAGAAATGCTGCAAATTTTGGTTTATTTTCTCGATTTGTGCATCCGAGGCTAGAGTTGCCTGATCTGCATGCCTGAGATCAGTGATCCATGCCGGACTGATGTTCCAGCCTTGTTCCAATGCCAGGCTGGCATTATCCTGAACCTGACTCTGCTGGTGCTTGCTTTGTACTGAACCTATGCCTTCTTCCTGATTCAAGCGACCGGCATGCCAGCGCTGGATATGTACAGCGGTCGGCTGCAACTGCCGTTCTGCAATAAAACTGGTCATGCTATCTTCTTGTTCAGTCGCACTGGAACGATGGAAACGGATCGCTCTGCGGCTTAAAGCTTGGTAGTAGCTATTGTCATCAATTAATCTAAGCTTTTGCGCTGCAATCGCTGCAGATGAATGCACAACTATAAGCTCAGACTCATCAATCAGCCAGTTAATCCCCTCACTACGCCATAAACGGGTTAAAAAGTCATAGTCGCTTTCATTCAACTGCATAGTAAAAGGACGCACATCATAAGTTTGCTGCAAACCGGATAAATCCAGCTTGAGTGCAGCCGCAAATAATGGACTCTTACGCTGCCATTCTTTGAATAAGATTTCAGTAATCTCCCGGACACTCTTGTCCATGAACACACGACTATTACGGCGTTTATGCCATAGCGACGTTGCATCTTCCAGGGTGAGTTTATAAAGCACTAATGCACCATCACTCTGTCCCTGAGTTGCTGCAGTAATAATTCCGGAACTGCGAAATAACTGTCCTTGATCCGTGACCTGATCTATCGCTACTTGAATTCCAATAAATTCCTTAAGGGGAATCAAGGCATTAGTCGACACACAAATCAGCTCAATCTTTAGTCCCTGATTCAGGACATGTTGGCCATCAATACGTTGCAGAAAAACTTCAGAATTAAGTTTTTGATGGGAAAACTGAACAAGCAAAGCACGCTTCTGTGCGCTAAGACCCAATTGCTCTAATACTTGAGCGATATGATTTTTTATCATTTTTAATTGTTATAAATATTTTTGCGGCATTATAGTGAATTATTTATATCCAGCCTAGATTCATTGGTCTGGCCATGGTTCCGATTCATCACTGTAATTCTGGAAGAGGCTTGAATATCAAAATTTTTATTTTCTGAAAATCAGGAATTTCAAGCAGATCAACTATTCAAAAAAATAGCTTTCTTTTCATTTTAATCTTTCAAAAATATGGGCAAATGAATCACTCATCTGCCCAAAAAAATCTTTTAACCGCCTTTTTTTACCAGATAATGGAACTCTTTATTGCCATTTTCATCCAGACGCTCCTCTTGGAGTAGCAGTTCATGGCCAAGGTGCATACAAAATTTTGGAATATCCCAGGAAGTTGAATTATCCGTAGCAAAAACTTCAACTACATCACCAGCTTTAGACTTACGGATGGCTTGATGCAACATCATCACTGGCTCAGGGCAGCGTAATCCACGGGTATTCAATTGCAGGCTTGGCGTAATTTCAGCTTCAGACATCGACAGACTCAGGAATTCAAGATCAGCCTTATTTTAGCATAAAGCGGCTATCGCATTGCAGCCCGCGCTTTGAACCAATTCACAAAACCATACTGACCCGCGCGATCAAGTCTGCGCAGCATAATTACAATAGACAAGCGTATTTTCTGCGGTATGATAAAATCACGTTTTTTTAGATATTAAGAGTCTTTAGGAAAGATCATGCACGAGGAATCAGGCCCGTCGTGGGGTATGCGCGGCTTACGTAAATGGCTGGGAACTGCACCCGAAACTCGCGACGAACTGCTAAAATTAGTACAAGATTCACGTCGATTTTTAGAACCCGATACTGTTGCAATGCTGGAAGGCGTATTGGATCTGCCAGCCACCAAAATTCGTGAAGTCATGACGCCAAGAACGTCCATGATTAGCTTGCAGGAAGATGACCAACTTCTCGAAATTCTGCATGTTTTAGTTGAATCTGCGCATTCGCGATTCCCTGTGTTCTCATCGGATCAACCGGATAATGTAGTTGGTATTTTACTGGCCAAAGATCTGCTTCCTTTCCTGACCGAGCCTTCTGCCAAAGTCGATATTCGTGCCTTGATGCGTCAGCCGCTGTTTGTGCCGGAAAGTGCGCGTTCGGATCAGGTTCTACGTATGCTGAAAAATACCCAGACTCATATTGCGGTAGTGATTGATGAGTACGGTACAACTTCAGGCCTGGTGACATTAGAAGATATTCTCGAAGAAATTGTGGGTGAAATTGAAGACGAACATGATATTGCGGATGAAGAAGCACAATATATTGTTCCGGATCAAGACCCGAAGACAGCCAATACCTGGGTAGTACAAGCGCTGACGCCAATTGAGCATTTTAACAATATGCTAGATGCCAATTTCTCCGATGATGAAGTTGAAACCATGGGCGGTTTGTTATTACAAGAAATTGGTCTGGTAAATGATTTGGAAGGTCAGACGATTGAACTGGAAAACTGGCAATTTACCATTCTTGAGGCAGATTCACGTTCTATTCGTTTAATTCGAGCTGTGCGCCAATGAGAGCATATTTCGATAAGCTATTAAATCCAGCCCAGCAGCAAAAGCAGCTAGCCTTAATTTATCCTGTATTGATTGCCTTATTTGCCGGCGCTATTTTTAGCCTGGCACTGGCACCTTATCATTACTGGTGGCTGGCGATTCTCTCTCCTGCCTTACTGTATGCTTGCGTCCGTGGTCGTAGTGCGAAACAGGCCTTTGGGATTGGCTGGGCTTATGGGATTGGATTGTGGTTTGTGGGTGCATTCTGGCTCTATACCTCTATTCATGTGTATGGCGATACCAGTGCTTTCCTGAGCGTAATCATGATCCTGATCATGGCGATTGTCATGGGACTGTTTACTGCGCTTCAGACTTTTATTTATCGTCGCTTTTTCCCGGAAACACCCCTTACCTTCGCCCCACTTTGGGTGATCTTTGAATGGGCCAAAACCTGGGTATTTACCGGTTTCCCATGGCTCTTTGCAGGTTATGCTTTTACTGAGCTTTATCTGGATGCCTATGCGCCTTTATTTGGTGTATTTGGGGTGTCCTTTGTAGTGATTGTTCTGGCCTGTGCGCTGGTTGAAATTTTAAGTAAACGGGTCTTCTGGATCGTTCCTTCTGCACTCTTGTTATTGGGTGCTTGGGGCGCAGCACAACTGACTTTCGTGCAAGAAAAAAATCAAAAGCCGCTCACTGTTTCTCTGATTCAGGGCAATATCCCCCAGGACCTGAAATGGTTAACTGAATATCAGGTAAAAACCCTGCTGATCTATGCCAATCTGAGCAAGACCGAATGGGGACGTGACCTGATTGTCTGGCCAGAATCTTCGATTCCAATGTTCCAGACCGACATTGAGCCTTTCTTGGATGCCATGAAAGTTCAGGCAGAAAAATCTGGAACAGCTTGGGTCACAGGTATTCCGTTCTGGGATCTGGCTGAGTCACAGGAAGCAGGCACGCCAAAATATTACAATAGCATCATGGCGACCGGTAATGAGTCGAGTGGTTTGTATAAGAAGCAGCGTCTGGTGCCTTTTGGGGAATATATTCCACTTTCTGGCGCACTCAGCTGGGTACTGCCAGCTCTGCAAAACGACCCTTCGGTGAGTGGTTTCTCGCGTGGTGCGGATATCCAGAAACCATTAAATGTGAAAAACCATCCTTTAGGTGCAGCGATTTGCTATGAAGTGGCTTATCCAAACCTGACTCGTCGTAATGCCAGCCAAAGCGATTTTCTGGTGACCGTATCTAATGATGCCTGGTTTACTGGCACTGCCGGTCCACAGCAACATTTACAGATGGTACAAATGCGGGCCAAGGAAAATGGTCGCTGGTTTATTCGTGCCACCAATACCGGGGTAACCGCGTTCATCGACCACAATGGTCATATTGTGAAGCGTGCACCCATGGATAAAGAAGCTATACTCCGCGGTGAGTTACCCGCCATGCAGGGTGAAACGCTTTATATGAAACTCAGCGACTGGCCAGTACTGATTTTCTCCGTATTGTTATTATTACTGGGTTGGCGCTTCCGCCCACGTAAGGTGGATATCAGCTTTAAGTCGAGAAGATAATTCTCTCAAAAGTCCCTCTTTACGAAAGGTGAGCCATATATGGCGCAAGAGGGGGATTAATTTTCTAAATCCCTCCCGGCCTCCCTTTTAAAAAGGGAGGAGATATAAAAAAACCGAGGTTCATGCCTCGGTTTTTTATCTATATATTTATTAAGAATGTTATTAAAACTGGATCACCAGATAAGACAACATGCTCGCCAGTGACAACATTGGAATATAACGATAGATCTGTACAATACCGTTTTCAAATGCAGAAGCCTGTTCTTGTTTAAACTGCACGACAGATGCTTTTAATGCTGACCAGAAGCATAGTACGAATAAGGTACTCATCATGCTAATGGCAAAGAAACCCACCATAATCTGGCTGCTGCCTTCAGTGGTCTGCCATAAATGCAAAATTCCTTGGCTGGCTGGAAGAATGCTTAAAACCAAAAGAACAGATTTCAGCATCGACCAATGAAACTGGTTTATTTCATCCGACAATATTAATGCTTTCATACCATTCTCCTTTGGCTAAAAAAGGGCCATTAAGAATATTATGAGCTATTTTTTATAAATAGAAAGTCTATATTTATTCACATTTTACGATAATTGTAATAGATAAATATGGGAATAATTCTTATTATAACTATCAAATCATCAATATTATAGTAATAGCATTAAATTCAGTTATTTATATTATATTTTATGATTGAGAGTTATTATCACTTCACCCAATATTGAAACAATCAATCAAGTGAAGTGATATATTCAATAACCTACTAATTTATAATAATTATCAGTTAAGGTTGGTAATAAATATCAGCATCAGTTCCTTCGCCACCCGCCTGTCCATCAGCACCAAAAGAATACAAGTCGAAGGCACGGCCGTTAGTTCCCGGAATCACGTATTGCAGGTCATTATCCCAGCTGTCTTTTGGATAACCACCTTTCACATAGCCGCCTGGGAGCCAGTTCTTCGCTGTTGCCGGCTGATTTACCAGCGCATCCAGACCACCTTCCTGCATGCTTGGATATTTGCCATTGTCCAGCTTATATTGATCCAGTGAACCCGCAATACTTTGCAATTTGATGACTGTGGTATCCACTTTAGCCTTTTCACCGCGTCCCATTACATTTGGAACAATTAGGGCCGCAAGCACACCGAGAATAACAATAACCACCATTACTTCAATCAGGGTAAAACCTGAGGCACGATGGGCACGTAACTGGCTCACACGTACGGTAGGTTTAACAGCTGTAATTGAAGGGGCTTTGGCTTGATTTGGATTCCTTTTCATTCAATATCTCTCATTCATCTTTAGAAAGTTTCAGGCACTTTCAATTCTTCGTAGACGTTACACATGTTATTTAAATCATATTATTCATATTGACGATTGGCAGCATCACTGCGATCACAATTACCAGCACAATACTGGCCATGAGTACCAGCATCAGCGGCTCTAGAAGTGCGAGTAATGTCGAAATCAGCGTGGTCACTTCCCGATCCTGCATGGTCGATGCCCGTTCCAGCATACGATCCAGCTCCCCCGAGGCTTCACCACTTTTGATCATTTGTACCATCATCGGGGGGAAATAACCACTACGTTCCAGCTGGGTAGCCAGGTTCCCGCCTTCAGTCACTTTTTCAGCAGCCAGATTAACCGAATCCCGGATCACCCAGTTATTACTTACCGCCGCTCCAATGCGTAAGGCATCTACCAAAGGTACACCGGACTGGGTCAGAATCGATAGAGTACTGGCAAAACGGGCAGCATTAATACCGCGTGATAATTTTCCGAATAAAGGTAGTTTCAGAGTTAGACGATCAAAAGCATAATGCCCAGCCGTTGTTCTTAAAAACCGTACCAGAAGAAAAATACCTACCGCACTCCCTATCAATAAAAATGGCCACGCGATCCGGATAAAATCGCTGGCTTTCATTAAAGTCACTGTAATCCAAGGCAAGGCATCTTTACTTTGATCAAAGGTCTTGACGATATCCGGTACTACATAGGTCATCAGACCCATCACAATTGCAAAAGACATCAAGAGCAAAATAATCGGATAGATCATCGCCCCTTGAATCTTTTTCTGCATAGCAAAACGGTTTTCGGTATAGTCAGCTAACTGATCCAGAATCAGGTCCAAGTGACCAGAACGTTCACCAGCCGCAATGGTGGCAATATACAGCTCTGGAAAACGTCCAGACTGTTGTAGCGCCTGAGCCAAGCTATGTCCTTCCAGCACTTTAGAACGTACTGACATCAGCAGATTTTGCACATGAACTTTTTCGCTCTGCTTGCCGACGGCGCGAATGGCTTCTTCTAGCGGAATTGCGGCAGCGACCAGTACCGAGAGTTGCCGGGTCATAAGGGCCAGATCATAGGCAGTGATGCTTTTTTCAAACCATTTGCGACGGTAGTGCTGGTCTTTTTTCTCAACCGGATCTACAGAGACCGGAATCAGCGCCTGATCCCGAAGCTGTTGCCGGATTTGTCGTGCTGAATCCCCCTCAAGCACGCCTTTTTGCTGCTTCCCTGAAGCGTCAAGCGCAGTAAACTGATATGCAGGCATTGTAATGCTCTAATTTTCCAAAATTTTGCTTAACGCTGTTGCGTCAGACCATCAAAATCATTCATATTCTTCAATATAAATTATCTGCTCACTCTAACATAACTGAACTTTGAGCACGACGAAATTTCATCAGGACCCACTCTGTTACTATGCCAAATTCTGTTCCCGTTACTGCCCCTGTTTATCGTGTTCGTGTTGCAGTGCCGGTGCATCTGTTTGACTGTTTTGACTATAGCTTGAGTCAGGAACAATATCAGCAGGCAGAAGTGGGTGCCCGAGTCGCGGTTTCTTTTGGCCGGCAAAATCTGGTCGGCGTGATTACTGAAAAATTACCGCTAGATGCTCCGATTGATCCCAGTTTCAAACTGAAAGCAATTACCGAGCTTTTAGATGACCGTGCCATTATAGACTCTCAAGTTTTAAGTGTATTGACCTGGTCAGCACAGTATTACCAGTTTCCTATCGGGGAAGTGATCCAGACTGCCTTGCCGACCTTATTGCGTCAGGGCAAACCGTATAATCTGCTGGCCCGAAACTGGAAATTGCTGGATCATGAGGCTGAAGCCAAGGTTCGCCGTTCCGAGAGGCAACAGGAAGCCTATCGGATTCTAAAACTACATCCGGTGGGAACAACTGAGAATCTCTTAAATCTGGCCGGAATAGAAACAGCGACTTTAAAAGCGCTCGAAAAAAAAGGGATTTGCGAATGTGTCCTGGAAGCACAGGATTTTAGCCCGCAACCTGTACAACTGGCCCAGATGCCATTAACGGCCAATCCGGAACAAAAGCATGCGATTCAGCAAGTGCTGAAATACCGCAAGCAATATCAGGCCTTTTTACTTGATGGCCTGACTGGCAGTGGCAAAACTGAAGTCTATCTTCAGATCATGGAACAGGTACTTAAACAGGGCAAGCAGGTACTGGTACTGGTACCTGAAATCGGACTGACGCCACAAACCATTAGCCGCTTTCAGTCCCGTTTCCATTGTCATATTGCCTTACTTCACTCTGGCCTGAATGACAGTAAACGCTTACAAGCCTGGCAAGCCGCTGAAACCGGTAAAGCGTCCATTGTGCTTGGCACCCGTTCTGCGATTTATACACCGATGCCGAATCTGGGCTTGATCATTCTGGATGAAGAGCATGATCTGTCTTTTAAACAGCAGGAAGGCTTTCGCTATCATGCCCGTGATGTGGCATTGTACCGGGGACATTTACAGCAATGTCCAGTCCTCTTGGGTTCGGCCACCCCCAGCATTGACAGCTATGCGCTGGTGCAGCAAGGCAAAATGCAGGTGCTGGAACTGAATCAACGCGCGGGTACAGCACTAATGCCAAAAATCCATATTCTGGATTTAAAAGTGGCACCAAAGCAGCATGGCATCAGCCTGCATCTGATTGAAGAAATCAAAAAGCACCTGGCTAAAAAAGAACAGGTACTCATTTTTCTGAATCGTCGTGGTTATGCACCCGTATTGATCTGTGGCAGTTGTGGTTGGCAGGCGCAGTGTCCGAACTGTGATGCCAATTTCACTGTGCATCGGCAACCTTATCAGCATCTGCATTGTCATCACTGTGGCACCATTCATCGTATGCCTGAACAATGCCCGCAATGCCAGCATCAGGAGTTGGCTACTTTAGGCATGGGGACTGGAAAAGTTGAAGAACATCTGAATGAGCTTTTTCCAGATTTTGAAGTGATCCGGGTCGATCGCGACTCAACCAGCCGGGTGGGTAGTTGGCAAAAGATCTATGACAAGATTCAAAAAAGCGAGCCTGCAATTCTGCTCGGCACGCAGATGCTGGCCAAAGGCCATCATTTCCCTTATGTCACGTTAGTCGCGATTTTAGATATCGATTCCGGTCTTCTTAGCGTCGATTTCCGGGCCACAGAACGTACAGCACAATTGATCGTACAGGTCGCAGGTCGTGCAGGACGTGGGGAACATAAAGGGGATGTATATTTACAGACCCTAAGACCTGATCATGCGCTGCTGAATACCTTAGTCACTGAAAATTACCGCGCTTTTGCCAAGCAGACTTTGACCGAACGGCAAATCGCCCAGATGCCTCCTTTTCGTTATGCCGTGCTGATTCGCTGTGAATCCAAAGATCAGGCACAAAATACCGAATTCTTACAGAAACATGCTGCTCTGCTCAGGCAATATCCCGATCTGGTGCTGGACATCTGGGGTCCCATTCCTGCCCCGATGGAACGCAAAGCCGGACGCTATCAATCCCATATGGTGCTATTGTCCGCAGACCGTGCCCGTTTGCATTATTATGTCCGTAGCTGGTGGCAAAACCTGTTACAGGATAAGCCATCCAATATGAAGCTGACACTGGATATCGATCCACAAGAACTCAGCTAAAATATTGAGACCATCTTCATTTGATAAAGGCTCAACTTTAAGACTGGATGAAAATAAAATTTAAGGCGGAAAAATGTCGATACTGTTACAAATAGCGCTGGTTCTGGCGATTGCACTGTTCATGGTGCCACTGAGCCATAAACTCAGACTGCCAACAGTGCTGGGCTATTTACTGACAGGTTTAATCATTGGGTCGAGTGCCTTAGCGCTGATCTCTGCTCCTGAGGTGATGCAGACTTTTATTCAAATCAGCCTGTTATCCCTGATGTTCTGGATTGGTCTGCAACTCAGACCACAACGAATTCTTCAGCTTGGGCAACCCCTGTGGTTTATGGCCATTTTACAGGTACTGAGCACGGCCCTGATTTTGAGCCTGCTGGCCTGGTTCTTTCTCGATCAGCATCTGGTTTCCAGCATTGTCATCGGACTGGCCGGCAGCCTCTCTGCCATGACGTTGGTGACCCAGTTTTTAAATAATCAGCAACAACTGGCGACCAGTTATGGTCAATCCGCTTATGCCAACACCCTGATTCATGCACTGATTGCAATTCCTATCATTGCAGCGATTCCGCTTTTTGCTGGGGTCAGTTCAACAGAACATGGCATAGCTTATTTTGCTGCCATGATGGCTACCTTTACTGGCTTATTTCTATGTAACCGCTATTTCATGCAGCCGCTCTATCGCTGGATTGCCAAAAATGGTCGTCATGAATTGCATAGCATTGTTGCCATTGTCATTTTCCTGAGCTTACTAGTCCTGATGGATACGCTGGGACTGAATCTGTACCTCGCGGCATTATTTGCTGGCATGTTACTGGCTGATTCTGATTTCCGGATTTCGGTCGAAAAGAGTCTGCAGCCTTTTAGCGGATTATTGATTGGGCTGGCTTTTATCAGCCTGGGCATGTCATTGCAGTTTGCCGATATACTGACGCAACCCGTATTGATTATTGCCGGAACACTTTCGCTGATCCTGATTAAATTTGCGATTACCTTAGGATTGGCACGTTATTATCAACATAGCTGGCGCAACAGTACGCTACTCGCCGCCAGTGTGGCACAAAGTGGTGAGTTCGCTTTTCTGGCACTCATCATTGCACTTTCGCAGCAGATCATTACTCCAACCCTGCTCTCCCCATTGATGTGGATGGCAAGTTTATCCATGCTACTCACACCGGCATTTTACTGGTTATTACATAACCAGATTCTGCCACGACTGGATCGGCAAAATCATTTGGCAGCAACCTTTGACATTGAAAGCCTTCCACCAAATACTGCACCAATTTTATTAATCGGTTTTGGCCGTTTTGGCCAGATCATTACCCGTATTTTGCTGCAACAGCAGCAAAAATTCAGTGTCATGGACAGCAATATCGAAGCAACTGAATTGCTCACCTCTTACGGTATTACCTTCTATCAGGCCAATGCGACTGAGCCAGAGGCTTTAGCTCAGGCACATCTGGATACGGTTCAGCATGTGATTGTCGCCATTGATGATATTGAAGATTCACTGCTGACTGTCCGGCATCTGCGATTAAATTATCCTGATATGTCTTTATGGGTACGGGCACGTGACCGGCATCATGTCCATCTACTTCAGGAGCTGGGCGTGGAACGAATCTGGCGAGAAACCTATGCTTCTGCACGAGAACTCAGTCAGTGTCTGCTAGGTCAGCTGAGCGGACTGTCTGAAGAGCAGGCGCAACAAAAGATCCATGAGTTTCATACTCACGATGAAAACCTGCTCAATCGTCAATTTCATCTGGATACGGAGAGCCCGTTTAATTCTGCAGGCTCAAGGAATACACTGGCAGAACTGGAGTATCTTTTTGCTCAGGATCAGCTAAAAAAAATACCAGAACAGGATACGGACACGCAACAGGACAACAACGCTTCAGGAATTGATGCCATAAGAGATGATCTGGCATAACTTGTGTTTTACAATAATGCCACCATTAAAGCAGGGTTATGGAGAATTTTATGTCTGATTTACGCCAACGCTTTTTTATTGAAGATAGCCCTGTTCGTGGTGAAGTGGTGCATCTTGAAGAAGCTTTACAAACAATTTTGGCCCAGCGTGATTATGCGCCTGCAGTAAAAATCCTGTTAGGTGAAATGCTGAGTGCCACTGCACTATTGGCCAGTACCCTGAAAATTAAAGGGCGTATCAGCCTGCAAATTCAGGCTTCAGGCACATTTAAATGGGCAATGGCTGAATGTAACCATCGCGGTGAAGTACGTGCACTGGCGGATTACGAAGAAGATCCACACTTTCAGGCAGCAGAAGATAGCAGCACAGTTTTAAAATCACTGACTAATCCAGTGCTGTTTATCAATATCGAGCCTGAATTTGGTGAACGTTATCAAGGTATTGTTCCGCTTGATCAGGAAAATCTGGCTGGCTGTCTGATGCAATATTATGACCTGTCTGCCCAGATTCCGACACGTATCGTGCTGGCCAGTGATAACAATCGTGCAGGTGGTTTGCTGATTCAACTGCTACCGCGTAACAGTGAAGAAGAACAACGCCGTGTCGATGAAGACTTATGGCCACGTCTGACCATGCTGACTGAAACATTAAAAACAGAAGAACTGGTCACTCTGGATGCCAATGAAATTCTCTATCGTTTATATAACGAAGAAGAAGTGCGCTTACCAGAAGTAGAACATTTGCAGTTTGGCTGTACCTGTTCTAAAGAACGTTGTGCGATTGCCTTACAGCAGATTGGTGTAGAATCGGTTCGTGAAACTTTAGAATTCCAGAATCCAATTGAGATGGACTGTCAGTTCTGTAATAGCCGTTATATCTTTACGGCTGAAGAAGCTTTGAGCCTGTTTGGCGAACACCTCAGTTAATAACCGCCCCTGTTCGACTCAAAAAAGCACTCAATATTGAGTGCTTTTTTCATTTTATATTTTCATAAAATATTGACCAAAATTTCTCATAAAAAAAGTCAAATGTACTTAATTTCAAGCTTACCCCATGATTAAAATTTGCACACCGATAGAATCAGAAGATCAACGGTATTTTCAAAGTAAAAAAATCAAAAAAATAAGTGGAAGATTTTAAATAAAATTTCGATATTTAATGGGTGTGATGTTATGTTTTGTACAGAGCTTCAGCTATGCAGCCGAAATCACGGGGACATGGAAAGCCATTGATGACAAAACGGGCTATGCGCGTGCTGATGTTGAAATCAGTAAACTCAATGATGGTACTTATCAGGGTAAAGTTGTTCGTATCCATGCCATTCCAAATCGTCCTGCACATACCCATTGCTCTAAATGTAAGGGGGCACTGAAAGACGTACCTATTCTGGGTCTCTCTGTCTTATCAGGTCTAAAACCAAATCCTGAAAAGAAAAATGAATTCGTTAATGGTTCAATTCTCGATCCACTAACCGGTAATGTCTATAAAAGCAAGGCAACTCTGAATTCCTGAGGTAATGTACTGACGCTTCGTGACTATGTAGGTACACCCATGCTCGGACGAACAGTATCCTGGGTGAAAGTCGAATAAATCTCATTTTTTATAAATTCTCATCTGCAAGCTGTCTGGCCAGATCAAAGGCTTGGACAGCTTAAAATCATTATCTTTATCCCATTCCTTATCACGTAAATACTTACTCATTCTCATCATGCTGAATGAACGTAATTTTTAACTCATATTCATTTTTCTTAATTTAATGTGATTATTGACTGGTATTTAGTGTATTTTTCACGCTATATTAATCCCATAATTTTTTTATGCCTTTAAGAAGTTAAATATATTTTCAATAGCATGGGGTAATGTGGCAATGAGATTCAAACTGCTTTGTTCTATCATTCTTACAGCAGCAAGTACCATCAGTCTATCCGCGTTCGCCAACAGTGATCCATTGCTTGGCCACTGGAAAACCATTGATGACCGTACCGGTTATTCCCTGGCAGATGTGGTGATTAGTAAAGATGCTCAGGATCGCTATATTGCCAAAATTGTGCATGTGCGTGAGATTCCTGGGGCAGCTCGACAGCAAACTTGCACTCTATGTAAAGGCGCATTAAAGGATCAGCCGCTCATTGGACTAACAATGCTTAAGGGACTGAGCAGTCATCCCGACCATAGCAATGAATTTATTAACGGCACTCTGCTCGACCCGGTTTCTGGACAGCTTTATCAGGCCCGTGCCCGCCTGAAAAATAATGGCAGGCATCTCGTCATTCATAGCCGTGCTGAAGGTGCACCGGTCGGACGCAATATGACCTGGATTAAAAACTAGTTTCGAATTCAGATTATTAAGAAAAGCTCCTTAGGAGCTTTTTTATTTTTAGGTCATGTGATAATTCACATGAATTTATTAATTTTATGCCAATCTCATCACATTTTACGCTATTGATTTTGTTACATTTTATGAATAAATTAGAGTAATAAATCTAATACGAATAATCATTGATCAACAGGCATGTTATGAAGAAAATTTTAAGTCGCTTAATGATGGGGATCACATTAGCAACAGCAGCAGGTTTAAGCCTTGCGTCTGAAGATCCACTACTGGGGAAATGGAAGACTATCGATGATCAATCCGGTTATTCTCGTGCTGATGTCGAAATCCGCAAAAAACCAGATGGTAGCTATGAGGGAATTATCGTAGAAACCCGCAGCCTGCCAGGTGCAGAAAAACTGGGAATCTGTAGCAAATGTCCAGGACAACTTAAGAATAAACCATTTATTGGCTTGCCATTTATCTGGGATTTTAAGGCAGACCCAAAAAAACCTCGCGAATTCCATGATGGCAAGGTACTGGATCCAATCAGCGGCAAAGTTTACAAAGGTAAAGCGCGTTTAAGCGCCAATGGCAAACGTCTGACCCTGCGTGGTTATGTAGGCGTTTCGGTTATCGGACGCAGTGTTACCTGGATAAAATACTAATTTTTTTCAGTTTTCCATGCCCCTGTTTCAGGGGCTTTTTTAATGGTTATGATTTGAAACAATTAAGTACAAATAAAAACTGTTTCCCTTAACCCAAACTCATAATAATGAATTGAAGACGGTTATTTTTTATTCACACAATGATCTATCTTCAGCTGCAATTCAATCTGCTACGGACTCTGGAACCTCTGGAACGGAGTATCCATGCAACATGTATTCCTCAATTAATAGGCATGGGTAAATGTGTGTTGCAAACAGCGGATGGTTTGCAAATGACAGATAAAACTATAAAAACAGATGCCCGCCTAGATCTTTGTTTCCCTGCCCAGACTGAGCTGTTCAGGTTCAAGCAGGATTTCCATAGGATAGGAGTTCCTCTTCTAGGCAGGATGCTGGTTCAAATAGCATTCCATACCGTTAGGGCACAGCGCATCGGCCATAAAATATTATGGCATTCCCCTACTTCAGGACGACCTTCCTCTCTGAATGTCTCAAGCCTGGCTGTTTAAGGAGTAGAGCTATGACTACAATTCAATATAGAGAAAACTTTTCCAACGGTTATATCCCCTCTGAAATCATGGATGATCGTACCTTTGATTTGTTCCACTTTTCTGAAGCATGTGGCCAAAGTCCGGAATGGGTGATGCAACTCATTGAACATGGAATTTTGCCGAACCGTTCTAAAACCCATCCTGGTACCTTCCTCGGGGAAGATATTACTCGAGCACAACGCGCTTACCGTTTGCAGCGTGATTTTGATGCTTCCTTTAGTGCCGTTGCCATGATGCTGGATCTCATTGATGAAGTGCAGGAATTACGTCGTGAGGTGAAACATCTGCATTTCAAATAATGCCTTTTAATGTCCGGTCTGCTTGAGTTAGATCAATGCGGACTAGGGCATATTTTGCTTTTTTCTTTTATTTTTTGAGTGATAAATATCCCTATGAAAACCAAAGACTGCAATAAAAAGATCAAATATATGTTCCCAGAATACCGTGATTTAATTGTGCAATTACGTGAGGAAAATCCGTACTTTGCCCGATTGTTTGAGGAACATAGCGAATTGGACAAACAGATTAGCCAGCTTGAACTCGATCCAGTCAATCATATCAATGATGATATCGATGCGATTAAACGCAAAAAGCTAAAACTGAAAGACGAGATTTATCGCATGCTGAAAAACTCTGAAGCCGATCCGCTTACCTGAATGAGAACAGCTTTCTTGACCAAGAGTCTTTCCATATAAGGTTTAATCATCCGTTTTATCTAGAATGTGATTATTAAATGTATTTCGGTTCTTAAATAAAGAATCTGTCCAAATAAAAAAGCCCGCATGATGCGGGCTTTTTCAGACTTAAAAGTAATCGAATTATGCTTGTTCGATGTCTTTCATTGTCAATTTAATACGACCACGGTTGTCAACGTCAGCAACCTGTACTTTCACTTCCTGACCTTCTTTCAATACGTCAGCCACGTTGGCAATACGTTCGTTAGAGATTTGAGAAATGTGAAGCAGACCGTCAGTACCTGGCAGGATGTTCACGAACGCACCGAATTCAACGATACGAATCACTTTACCAGTGTAAATAGTGCCCGGCTCAACTTCAGCAGTCAGCGCCTGAATTTTTGCAATCGCAGCCTGTGCAGCAGCTTTAGTTTCACCAAATACGCGTACTGTACCGTTATCTTCGATGTCAATCGCAGCTTTAGTTTCTTCAGTGATTTGACGGATAGTGGCACCACCTTTACCAATCACGTCACGGATCTTGTCAGGGTTGATGTTGATCACTTGGAAAGTCGGCGCGTGCATAGAAATTTCTGGACGAGCACGTGAAATCACTTGATTCATCGCGTTCAGGATGTGCATACGACCTGCATAAGCCTGGTTCAATGCAACTTCCATGATCTCTTCAGTAATACCTTCGATCTTGATGTCCATTTGCAGCGCAGTAATACCGTTGGCAGAACCCGCTACTTTAAAGTCCATATCACCAAGATGGTCTTCGTCACCCAGGATGTCAGAAAGAACTGCGAAACGTTCGCCTTCTTTCACCAGACCCATTGCGATACCCGCAACTGGTGCTTTAAGTGGAACACCGGCATCCATCAATGATAGAGAAGCACCACATACAGACGCCATTGAAGATGAACCATTAGATTCAGTAATGTCAGATACGATACGGATCACGTACGGGAAGCGGTCAGCTGCTGGAAGCACAGCTTGAACACCACGACGAGCCAGACGACCATGACCGATTTCACGACGTTTAGGACCAGACTCACGACCTGTTTCACCTACAGAATATGCAGGGAAGTTGTAGTGAAGCATGAAGTTATCAGTTTTAGTACCGGCCAGGGTATCTACCATCAACGCATCACGAGTATTACCCAGAGTAGTAGTTACCAATGCCTGAGTTTCACCACGTGTGAATAATGCAGAACCGTGAGCGCGGTCTAATACGCCAACCTGTACATCAAGGGCACGAACAGTTTTAGTATCACGACCATCAATACGTGGTTTACCAGACAGGATGTTGTCACGTACGGTACGGTATTTAAGATCTTCAAATAATTCGTTTACGTCATCAGCAAGACCTGTTTCGTCGCCTTCTGGAACGAACTGAGCGAGTGCTTCTGCTTGAAGTGCATCAAGTGCTGCATAACGGTCTTGTTTCACCGCAATGGTATATGCTTCAGAGATTTTCGCTTCGAATGCTTCTTTCAGTTTTGCACGAAGGTCTTCGTTTTTCTCAGGAGCAACCCAAGTTGATTCTTTCGCACCAGCTGCAGTCGCGAATTCTTTGATTGCTTGGATCGCGATTTGCATTTCATCATGACCGAACAATACTGCACCCAGCATTTGGTCTTCTGAAAGTTCTTTCGCTTCTGATTCAACCATCAGTACTGCAGATTCTGTACCTGCAACCACAAGGTCAAGATCACTTTCTTTCAATTGTTCAAAGCTTGGGTTTAGAACGTATTCACCGTTGATCAGACCCACACGTGCCGCACCGATTGGACCACGGAAGGGTGTACCTGCAATCGCAAGTGCTGCAGAAGTACCCAGCATTGCTGCAATGTCAGCTTCCATAGTCTTGTCAGAAGATACAACAGTCGCAGTCACCTGGATTTCGTTATAGTAACCTTCTGGGAACAATGGACGGATTGGACGGTCGATCAGACGTGAAATCAGCGTTTCAGCTTCAGATGCACGGCCTTCACGTTTACCGTAACCACCAGGAATACGGCCAGCTGCGTATTGTTTTTCTTGATAGTTAACAGTCAGTGGGAAAAAGTCTTGACCTGCTTTAGCAGTTGGTTGAGCAACAACAGCAACTAATACAGTTACGCCGCCCATAGTAATCAATACAGTATTGGCTTGACGCGCAACACGACCTGTTTCTAGGACAACCTGATGTTGGCCAAATTGGAATTCTTTACGAACAATATTAAACATCGACATGTTTTATTTTTTCCTGATTTTATTCTAGTGGAGACCCCTAAGGTTTGGCATTCACATCCATATGGACGGGTAAATGACAAAGCTTAGAAGCCGACCTCACCAGAAATAAACACTATTTTTAAACACAAAGAAGGAGCGAACATTCGCCCCTTCCCCTGATCTAGCCAAAGGCTAAACCGACTTTAGTTTTCAGCAATAAAGCACAAGGCATGCAATAAACCCGAAAATAAAGTTTAAATCGAATTAACGACGTAAACCTAAAGCACCGATCAATGCAACATAACGACCGTGGTCTTTACCATTTAGGTAGTCAAGAAGCTTACGACGTTGGTTAACCATACGGATCAGACCGCGACGGCTATGGTGGTCGTGTTTGTGCTCTTTGAAGTGACCTTGTAAGTCATTGATTTGAGCAGTTAAAAGAGCTACTTGAACTTCTGGTGAACCAGTGTCGTTTTCAGCGCGAGCGAATTTAGCAATGATCTCTGCGCGATCTGCGTTTGTTAAAGCCATTCGATTTCTCCGAGATGCTTATATATCTTGATAAAAATCAAAGTAATGAGAATTCAATACATTGACTGCCGTGCATCACTACAGCAAGTTGCATATTTTAAGGGAAATTGCGTCAGATTGCAAAAATAGATCATGAATTTTGAGGGTGTCGGCTGCCAGATGTCTTGGCTTATTTGCTGATATGAATAAATTCCATATGGTTTAATTTACACATAATTTCAGGAATTAGACCTGATCTGGCTTATGAGTAGCTGTTTAAATAACTGCAGAAATTAACTGATCTTTTTATATTTAAAATATTTCTGGTCGCGCTTAGAAATAAATGATAAAAAAAAGCCCGAGTAAACTCGGGCTTTTTCGCGCTGTAGTTTCTTCTATTATCATTTTTTATTTATTGTTTTTTTTAGTGCGTTTTACGCTTTATTATTTTCAAATCTTCCTGACTAAAAATAACTTCCTTGTGTGGTAGATTTTGCCATATTGTCGAAATGCTCATAGAGGCATTTATCTTCACTCGCTGTAAGCCATTGCGTACAAAATTGTCATCGAAATTTGCAAAATATTACACTTATATATCTTTTAATTACGCTATTTACTTAAATTTACTTATTCTGCCAACTTAATTGAACTATAAGATTATGGCAAAATTCCATTAACAGCAGATATAAAAAAGCCTTGTAGTCTCTCCCAAAACTACAAGGCTTAGCGGCTGTAAGTTTCCTCTTTCACTTACTTCACTGTAAGTTCGCTGTCTGGTGACATTCTTGTTCTTATTATGCGATTTATACCCAACTTTCCGTGTTGAGTTCTTTTGTGTGACCAATCTTCTCAAAAACCGAGTAAAAGCTCCATGCGCCAATTTCCTGAATCCATGTAAGCATTTACCTACAAAAGTTATTTATTTTTTGCCAATAAATTGTTGCATTGTTCAAGTATTTTTCTGCTTAAACCACTCTTTCGTGTGGTTCTGACACATAGCGCTTGTGTAAATGCGTCGCGATCTACCAGTAAGCTCACAACTTTTTTGGCCCGGGTAATTGCTGTATAAATCAGTTCCTTACTCAGCAAATTTTTGGCCTGTTGATCGAGTACTACAGCCGTATGAGTAAATTCTGAACCTTGCGATTTATGAATCGTCAAAGCAAATGCCGTTTCGATACTTTTCGGCAAGCGTGTCGCCAGTACCCATTTTTCCAGATTCGGGAAATACACTTCAAATTGTGACTGTCCTTGTTGTTCTCTCCAGAAACAGATTCCAATATCACCATT
Source organism: Acinetobacter sp. NIOH-H-8 (assembly GCF_046635365.1). Classification (NCBI taxonomy): domain Bacteria; kingdom Pseudomonadati; phylum Pseudomonadota; class Gammaproteobacteria; order Moraxellales; family Moraxellaceae; genus Acinetobacter; species Acinetobacter sp. NIOH-H-8. Next base: position 29,562 of record NZ_JBHDVN010000021.1, on the reverse strand, counting down.
GGACAGACCCAGCTGATAATCATTATAAGTCATCATCACTGGTCGGCCGGTATACCAGTCGCCCTGTTTTAACTTGCCTACACTGGCCAGAAAACGCTGTTCAATCTGCTGATTGATTTTATTCAAACCCAGATCACCATGCCGGATTGCTGTAAGAATCCGGTAATGATCAAAGTACTGAATTGCCTGCTGCATATATTGCTCGAAACCAGCCTGATCTTGAGCCTGCTTGATCGCGTCCGCATAGGCCTGATAGCCATACATCAGTTGATCATAATATGGGTCTAACTGTAGACCTGTAGTTGGGTTTATTTCTGGCAGATATTGCAGTTGCAACTGGTCAATCTCTACCTGATCCAGTGCAATTGCTTGCAGCTCACTCGCAGCAACCACTTGCTGTTCAAACTGGTTTAAAACCGATGCTGGAACATGTTCCTGCTGGATAAAGTGCGCCATCGCACCAATCCGGGCGCCTGAAGCAAAACGGCGTGTCGTGATTAAATTGACCCGATTATCTGCCAGAACAGAAGTCTGCTGTAAATCTGCCAGTACAGTGCCGACATCCACCGAGGCCAGCTGGTCTGCATCGCCTAATAGAATTAAGCGGGCTGAATCTGGCACTGCAGCAAGGAGCATCTGTGACAGGCTTAAGTCCAGCATGGATGCTTCATCAACCACGATCACATCATATGGCAAAGGCTGCTTGGCATGAAACCGTGGGCGTCCCAACCGGCCCAAGCCCAGTAAGCGGTGCAAAGTAACGGGTTGAACCTGCTTTAAAGCCTCCAGTTCAAAAGCTTGTAACTTTTCACTATGTAAAGCTTTCTGCAAGGCTTCTTGCATTCGCTGCGCAGCTTTACCCGTCGGAGCGGCCATCGCAATCCGGATATTAGGCAAGGCTTCATGTAGTACAGCAATCATATGTGCCAAGGTGTAGGTTTTACCAGTTCCTGGCCCACCGGTAATAATATTCAGTCCCTGCTTGGCGACCATTTCCAGCGCTTGCTTTTGCTGTGGATCTGTCAGGAGGTTACGATCACGCTCACTTAAATTTACTGGTGTGATGGCTTGTGACTTGATCCGGGCGATCTGGGTGGCGACCGCTTGTTCCAGCTGCCAGTAGCGGTATAAATACAGCTGCCGGTTTTCAAAAATAAAAGGTGCAATGCCTTGAGCCTGCTGGCTACGATCCAGCACCAGATGATGCAATAGAGCGGTTTGCTCGGCACTGGCCGGAATACAACTATTGCCCTCCTGCATCGCTTCAAGGAGCTGCTGAATCAGCAATTTTGCGGCAGCATCAAAGGTCGCCGAACTGAACGGTGGCTGACATAGATAGTCAATCCAGGCCATTAAATGGGCTGATTGCTGAGACACGTGAATTTGCTCATTTTCCACACAGTTATCCTCAAAGTTATCCACAGGATAATCTTCTGTTTAAACTCTTAAAATTTTATAAATCATCAAAATTATGCTGATTTTTTCTGCTCAAAATAGCCCAGAATTTCATCCAGTTTCAGAATAAATTCCAGACCAGGCTGCCAGTGATAAGCGCCTTGTTCAGCCTGACCATTCATACCGCGCAAATACAGATAAGTCGCCCCACCCAGATGCTGCTGCATGTCATATCCCTGCATGTTCACGCTTAGATAACGATGCAATGCCACCAGATATAAGGCCGCTTGCAGCCAGTAACTGGAGTGGGTCATATTCTGCTGGATGGCCTCGGCCGTGTAATGCTGCTGATCCGGCCCGAGAAAATTGCTTTTATAATCGGCAATATGATAGCGCTGGCCATCAAAATAAACCAAATCGATAGACCCGGTCAGATAGCGTGCCGATTTTGCCTCATTAAAATCAGGCATGAGAATATCATGCTCGACAAACAGTTGCTGGATCTGACGAATCTGTAAGGGCGCATCGGTTAAAGACAGGTAAAACGGGAATTCAGACAAATAAGTACCTTGCTGCAACTGCTCCAGGCTGAACTCTGCCTGTAGGGGTGCAGCCAGAATTTCTTTGAGCCAGTCATGAACCCGATTGAGCAGAAGATCTTCAATCATCTCATCAATGAAATGATCGAATGCCTGCTGAAAAACGGCTTCTACCTCCAGTTGTGCTGCTGCCTCAGCAGGCGTCATCTGCGCCATTTCCTGTTCGAAAAACTGGATAAAAGGTTCATCATCCAGTTCTGTAAAATAGTGCTGAAACTGCCCTAAGAAGTTCAGCCATTCAGAGTGATCGAATGTTTGAGCGGAACGGAAAAACTGCTGCCATTCCTGACGATAAGCTTCACTCTGATCATGCAGGCGAATTCCGGTCAGGATTTTATAATTCAGGCTGGAGAGTACTTTTTGCATACTCTGCTGCAATTTCTCCGGCTGCATTTGACCTTGACGAGCCACCTGACTGAACAGGGTCTGTAAATTCACACAGGCTGTCTGATAGCCCGAAGTAAATGCCTGCTGTAACAATGGACGAACATGAAAGGCCTGATGAAATTTCTCTTTCAGTTCCTGCCAGATTTGTGGCGCCGTATTTTTAAAACGGCGGCGGATTTCCAGATTCCAGTAACTGCGATCCTGAAAATCGATATGCTCAAAAATACTGTGCAGGAAGGTTCCGGCCACCGTGCCTTTTGGGAAATTCAGCTTGATCCAGTCCAGTGGCTGACCGGCTGATTGCTGTTCCAGTTCCAGCAGATTCATTTCATCTGCGGCACTGTCCGGACGTTCAGAAGCGATGACCAGATCATCCTGCAATATCGCCTGATGCGGGAGATGCTGTGACAGCGCGGTAAAGCTGGTTTTAGTCCGTGGATAGAACTGTCGCTCCGGTAAAGGATGAGCCTGCATCTGTAACGGTGCTTCTGTCTGTTTTGCCACAATTCTAGGCGGCTCAGAAGCCAGAGGTTGTTCCAGCAGACTTAGGGCATGCTGAAAGGCCGCCTCACCTTGTCCACGCCAGAATGCCAGGCCTGAATCCGCCTGTCCGCTCTGATCTTGCAGCATGGCATAAACCCGGTGACTGGCCCGGGTCAGTGCCACATACCAAAGCCGGTGATTTTCTGCGGCATTCCGGGCCGCATTTTGCAAAATCGCCTGCTCATGCAAGTCCTTATGATTAACTGCAATTACCCGGGATTGTTCCAGTACATTTTCCGCGGCTGACAGGGAAAAGTTCAGATTTCCCTTATTTACATCAAAAGGTGCATCGGCACCTAACAGGAACACCACTTTAAATTCCAGACCTTTGGAAGCATGGATGGTTAAGAGCTGTACCCCATGATCGCCAGAGAGTTTTCGCTCTTTTTCGTTATCCTTGCCTGAAGGTGATTGCAACTGACGCAAATACCAGTGATACAGCTTTTGAGCACCCTGATAATATTCACTTTGCTGACACAGGATCTCGGTCAGGTGACGTAAATTCACCACTACCCGTTCATTGTCCAGACTCTGGCTTGCAACCAGATTGGTCCAGACCTGAAACAGGTTTAAGGCATAATTCCAGGCGGTGAGAAACCCTTTTTCAAACCACATTTCCCGGATAGCATCAAAGTCTGCAATATAACGGCTCAGACCTTCGCTCTGCTCTTGCAGTTCGATTAACTTTTTCAGGTTAAAGCCCAATAAACGGGTCAATAAGGCACGTTTGACTTTGGCTTCATTAAAAGGCTCCATGATCGCGGTGAGAACAGCTGCAACATCCTGAGCCACCGGGCTGGCAAAGACGCTCTGCTTAGATTCCTTATAACAGGGAATACCCATACGTTGCAGACGCTGCTTGACCTGTTCCAGCGCATAATGGCCAAAACTCAGGACTGCAATATCATCCGCTTTTAAGTGCCGAACATTGTCACCCTGCTGGAAATACAGTTGCTGCTGTTCAGACTGATTCAATAACTGGCGGATTTTCCAGACCACCTGATCGGCTTCAACATCCTGTTCACCGAGTTGAATCCAGCGCAGTGGATGCGGATTGCTCAGCGTTTTATCGATTAAATCCGGATGTGGCCGGCTCCCCGCCTGAATCAGGGTGTAATGCACCTGTTCACCAAAATCCATCTGGCGTTGAAACAACGCGTCCACCACCTCGACCAGAGGTTTTACCGAGCGATGGTTCTGGATCAGAGTATATTCACGGCCCTGCTTTTGCAGCACATCGGCACGCGCCTTGTTATAGGTCAGCATGTCGCCTCCACGGAAACCGTAAATCGCCTGTTTCGGATCGCCCACCATGATCATACAGCCGGCTTTGACCCGGTTCGGATCGCGCCAGATTTTAGCCAGCAGATCATCCTGATCCTGGTTGGTATCCTGAAATTCATCCACCAGAATGAGTGGATAGCGTGCCTGTACAAACTGGGAAAAACGCTGACCTTGCTGTCCCTGTAGAGCTTCAGCCAGAGTACGGATTTGTTGGGAAAATGTGGTTTCGCCCTGTTTTTGCAAGGTCTGCGGCAGACGGTTCTGCACACTGCGAATAATATGATATTCAAGATAGGTGGTCAGCTGCTTCAGCTGTGCATCCATCTTCTCTTTGACCTCGCACAATCCATCAATGGCCTGAATCAGATTATTTTGTAGAATCTGCTGCTGCTCTGCTTCCGGACAGCTTTTGTTAAATACTTGCTTCATTGAGACCGGCTGAAAATCGGTTTTCTTGCGGCGCAAATAACATAGATTCAATAAAATCGCATGCAGTTCTGGATCAAAAAAGCTCATTACACCTTTGGTTTCCAGTGCCGCCATCCAGGTCATAAAGTTTTCACAGACATCACTTAATCTGGTGAAAAAACTCTTATGAAAATACTTCGGAGAATTCTGGCAATACTCCCGAATGATCTCAATTTCATGTTCATGTACATCGAACAGGCGCTGGATGCAGTGCTCTAGTTCAGCCAGATCCCATTCGACTTTTTCTACCTTCTGAAAGTATTGCACACGGAAATTTAGAGCATCACGAACTAGTCCAGTATAGTGTTCTACTGGTTTCAACAAGTTTTGCAGATATAGATGATTGACCATATATTGCGGCTGCTGCTGGATCCATTCCCGCAGCACATCATGAATCAGTTGCTGGATATATAGGTCCTGATCTTCAGTCAGTTCGGCCCGCTCAATCTTGCCGCTTTCAAAAGCAAATTCACGTAATAATTTCTGGCTAAAGCTGTCCAGTGTCCCGACAAACAGCTCATCTAGCTGGTTCAGAACCAGACGTAAACGGCGCCGGGCATAATCCATGCGTGAGCCATAATCTTTCAACACCTGCTGGAACAGCGGATCCAATTCAGCCTGGATTTTGGCGGTGATTTCGACCGAATTCAGCTCCTGATGACGCTGAATGAAGGCCAGCGTTTCCTCGACTCTGAGACGTACCCGGTTTTTCAGTTCAGCTGTAGCCTTACGGGTAAAGGTTGTGGCAATCACCTGATGCGGATAATACTGATCCAGAAAAATCCGTACCATCAAACTGGATAAGGTATAGGTTTTACCGGTCCCCGCGGAAGCTTCAATCCAGTGCAGGCCGCTAAAGCGCATGTCCTGAATCGGATTGGTTGAAATCTTTTTGTTCTGGTTGGGTAACATGGTCATTATTCTTTTATCCATTCCAGATGTTCATGAATCGGTGCATATAACGCATGGGCAAAATCATGGCAACAGCGTTGCAAGGCCAGATCCGGGTCCTGATCCTGCAAAATAAACTGCCAGTCCTGATGCAACTGGCTGGATTCATCGCTGGCCAAAGGCTTGGCACTTTCATAGCTGTTGTTCCAGGCCTTTAGCAGTTCCTGCATCTCGGCAATGGTGATCTGTCCCTGTTCATTTTCGGTCCATTCCCAGGCCTTTTTCATCAGCAATTCGGCAGGCAATACCAGCGGCTGGGTCTGTCCCACTTCCCAAGCTTTCAGCCAGGCCTGTAAATGATGACGTGCCTGACTAGAACGCAGCCCGGAGAACTTCAGGGTTTTATTACTGAAAATGACAATCCGTTCCAGCTGCGGAGACAGTTCATCATTGTTCAGATAGGCCAGCCAGAGCAGATATTCCAGCCAGACCTGTGCCCGACGTTTTTCCGAAGCGGAGGAAGACTGCATACTCAGCCAGTAACTGCTGTGCGGCACTTGCGGCAAGGTAATATGAATCAGCAATTCAGGGTTATATTGCCAGGTTTGCTGAGTAACAGGCGTCAGCTCTTTATTCAGCTGTAATAAACGTTCTTTTAGCGATTGCTGTTCCTGCTGACTGCTGAGCCAGGTCGCTTCCTGAGTTTTTCCGACCGGTAAGCGATCCAGCATCAACTGCGGTTCAATCTCTTGATCCTGTTGCAGCAAAAAATCCCGAACCTGATACTGTTCCAGTTTATTCAGCAATAAGGGTTCTCGTGAACTTGGCAGATCGGCATATCTCACACTGGAAATACCGACACTTTTCAGGAATAGGCGTGCCGGGAAAATCATGTCACGAATCCATTCATCCCCTTTCAGCACCCGAATTTCTTTCTGCATCAGTGCCGGATAATGGGCATTGATCCAGCTGCTACGCTTGCCTTCTGCACTGCGAATATATTCTGCTACAGCAAACCACTGGGTCTGATAACGTGGAGTATGGGATTCAACGTAACCGATTGGATCGAACGGCTGTAATGGATGCACATGATAGAGCTGACGGATATGCTTAGCCACGCTCAAACCATTGAGCTCAACCGTTTCATCGACTTCAGCATCGGGCTGGTCTGACTGGCAGATCAGGGCAATATGCTGGATCAGTTCCTGCAATGAAGTGGATGGATCACGCGCTTCCCCGTCATCAACGTCAAAGCCATTATAGAACAGCCATAAATTGTCCTGCGCCAGTAGCAATGCATCCAGAAAAGCACCCTGGTCATCATCCAGACGGGAACGATCGCCCAGTTGCGGCTTCAGACTGTTCATCAGATCAAATGGCACCTGCTGATTCCGGCTCGGAAATTTACCGGTATCCAGATTCAGCATCACCACCAGCTTATATGGCAACGGACGGATCTGTCCGATCTGACTAAAGGTAATCTGTCCGGTCGGCTCGGCCTGATCCAGCTGCATCTCCAGTGTATTCTGAATTTCTTCCAGTACATAAGGCAATGGCAGACTTAAGGCGACCAGCTCCTGACTGGCCTGCGGATCATCCTGATCGTGATAATCGGCCAGCGTCAGCATCCGCATCTGCTTGTCGATAATCTCTGCAACCGTCTTTAAGGACTCGACGCCGGCTTCACGGAACTCATTCAGATCTTCACGCAGATATTCCAGCCAGGTTTTTACCGGGGTACGTTGACCCTGTTCATGCAAAATCAACCAGTCACGGCGCTGCACCAGATCCTGATAAATCTGGATCAGAGTCGAAATGAGAGGGAAATCACTACTCAAGACCTGAGCATAGCTTAAGGTATCCTGAAACAGGGCGTGTTCTGGTACTGCAAGTCCGAGTGCCAGCCGATCCAATGCAAATTTAAAACTGAAGCGATAGTCTTCATCACCGGCAGTCAGGCTTTGCTGTAAATGCTGCTGATCCAGACCGCGTTTAAAGCCCGCTTCGCCCAGTAACTGCAACATGCGCTCAACTTGCGCGTAGTCCAGCGCATATAGTTGCTGGGTCGCATTCAGGCTGAGCCAGTCGGCAAAATCTTCGATACTGAAACGTCGATGCACCAGCTGAATCCGGCCCAGTACCGCGCGCCAGGCATTGCTGACATCGAGTCGGGACACCCCGGCAATCTGGATTGGCAGATATAGGTTGTCTTTTTGCAGACGCTGGCTATGGCCTTCCCGTTCTCGCGGTGGTGGTGCAAAGACACTCCGGATCGCCGGCTCCAGCTCTTTCAGGTTCGGGGCCAGCACCAGAATATCGCTCGGCTGACGTGGGGCATCTTCCGTGCCTTGGGCCAGCCAGTGAATCATCTGTTCTTTTAAGACTTCCAGCTGGCGCAGTGAGGAATGACAGACATGAATCTGTACCGAATCATCGTCGGGTTTGAGCGGATACTGGTGTTTTTCCGGTTCCAGCAGGTACAAAATATCCGACTGGATTTTGGCCAGTAACTTATCCTGATATTCATCCACGAAAGCATCGGCCCAGAGACCTTCTTCACCTGAAGACAGTTTGGACAATAACGAGAAATGATCACGTGCCTGCTTGCCAAAGCGGGTCAGCAAGGGATGACGCGATTCCCGGTCTTCGGCATTAAAGTTCAACTGAAAGGCTGCAAAGAAATGCTGGATTTCGGTATCAGTCGGCAAACGTCCCTGCGATTTTTCAAATTTCTTGATGAAACGTTCCTGCACGCCAAGGTCATAACGTGCTTTCCAGTCCGGATCGACACTATCGGCCCAGTATTCCTGTGATGGGTTAAAGTGGAAAATATAAATATCGATGTATTGACCGAGACGGCGCAAGAAATCCAGTTGACTCGGTGGCAATTCTAGCAAGGTAAAGACCACGACCTGTTGTGGCAAACGTTTTAAAGCCTGTGCCTGAGTATCTTCATTTTCCAGACGTTCCCAGTACATCTGTTCGATGTCCAGAATCTTGGCATAATCATCCTGAAAGACATGCTGCCATAGCCAGCGCTGCCAGGCTTCCAGTTCGCGTGCCTGAATCTTGACGAAGTCTGCCACCGGAATTTCATGGCCATTTTCATCTTTAGGAATATAGATCATCTGCTCAAGATCGAGCGCGATATCCTGCCCCCAGGACGCTAGCCAGTTGGTGGGACAACGGCATTCCTGTGGCGGGCAATTCCGCGCGCAATAACCACGATAATCCATATAATGGCTAAACAGGCGCGAGACCTGTTCGGATACCCAATACAGCATGCTTTGTTTTTTCAGCTGCTTCTCTGTGCCCTGTTCCAGACGATCTGCGCTGTCATAAATCCGCTTGATAATCGAATACAGAGGATGATCGACCTCTAATGGAATCTGCTCAGGCAAAATACATTTACGTAGTGCCTGAAATACCCGCCATTTAATAATAATTCGGGGAATATTGGCTTCACGGATCTGTTCAACTTCTTTTGGATTATTTAGCACCCACTGATAGGAAGTCCACTGAAAGGCACGGATCCGATGATGAAACTGGGTATTGGCACTGATGCCCTTTTTCTCGGCAATTTTCTGGGTGAGCCAGGCCTCGACTGCAGGAGACGGTACAATAAAATGCCGCGGCTGTAACACGGCCAAGGGATTTTTCGCGCTCTGGTTGACGATACGCAGCATACTATCCAAAAGCACATCAATGCGTTGACTCTGAATAACATGAATTGCCATCGTTTCCCCTGAAAAATGAGATGGAGCAGTACTACAAAATGATAAAGATTATTTACTATACTTACCGAACTGTCTATGTCACTTTAAAACTCATACTTCAGTCAAAAAAGTTCTTTGAAAAAAGCATCTTATTGATGTTTGAACAGAAAAAAACAACATCTAGCTTTAGGTAGTGCCCATGAAATTAGACAAAATTCCAGATCGTATCGATCCAAGTTTAGATTTAGACAGAATTCGCAACGAGTGCTTAGAGCTAACCAAAAAACGTGCCTATTATTCTGCCGGAGCAGCTGTGATTCCGGTGCCATTTCTGGACGTGGTCATTGATGTCGGCATTCTGTCGCAACTGATTCCGGAGATCAATGCCCGCTTTGGTCTAGCCCCTGAACAGATCAGTGTGTTTGATCCTGCAACCAAACAGGTGCACTGGAATGAACTGCGTAAACGCGGAATCGAGTTTTCCGGTCTGGTGGTAGCACGTACAGCAGTCAAAAAATCTTTGAACAATGTTGCAGCGAAAGTGATCACAAAGCAAGTCACAAAATTCATTCCACTCGGTGGTCAACTGGTAGCCGCGAGCCTCGGTTATTTTGTCATGAAAAAAATTGCTGAAGCGCATGTGGAAGATTGTTATCGCACAGCAAAAAATATCCAGCAAAAACAGATTGCTCAAGGCAAATAAATTTCCCGCCCCATTTTTTATCCTCAAAATTTTCATAATTCAGGCAGATTAATCTGCCTGAAGCTGCTTTAAAATTGTTTTTAAAATTTCGACCCGAGCGGTGTTTTTATCATCAGTGGCGATAATGTGCCATGGTGCCTGTTCTGTCGACGTACGTTCAAACATGTCGGCGGCCGCTTTTAAATAATCCTCCCAACGTTCCCGGTTACGCCAGTCTTCATCGGTGATTTTAAAACGCTTATGTGGAGTATCTTCACGCGCCTTGAAACGGGCGGCCTGCTCTTCCTGGGAAATCGCCAGCCAGAATTTAATAATTACGGTTTGATGATTAATCAGGCTCTGTTCAAATCGGTTAATTTCATCATAGGCCCGCTGCCATTCTGCCGGACTGGCAAAGCCTTCTACCCGTTCTACCAGCAACCGACCATACCAGGAGCGGTCAAAAATACAGATATCATCATCGGTTTGTAGCTTGTTCCAGAAACGCCATAAATAAGGACGATTCAGTTCATATTTTTCCGGCGCCCCAATGGTCTGGATTTCATATTCACGTGGATCCAGCTTTTTCACAATCCGCTTGATTGCTCCGCCCTTGCCTGCTGCATCCATCCCTTCAAACAGCAAAATCACATTGCGTGGGTCTGAGCGCAGCGCCTTGGCCACCTGAAGAGACAGTTTTTTCAGTTCCGCCTTATAGTCCTCTGTCTTGGCAAGCTCTTGCGAAGGATGCTGCAATAATTCTGGAATTTTGGTCTGTTTCCATCGTCCTTTGGCCCGAACCGGATGATTGGGACAATGTTTTAAAGCCTGCAAAATATGCTGTGCAAACTGCTGGTCACGCCGTTTTTCATCTTCCCCATCAATGATCAGCCAGTCGTCGTCTTTACTAAACCGCTCTCGCAAACGTTGCACGGTGTCGTACTTTTTTTTGTCGCGCCAGTCCAGCCCATGCAGTTTGTGCCATTGCATTTCACTCGGATCCATCTGATCCAGGCGTTTTTGTAGCGTTTTCCAAGGCAAGTCGAACCAGACCTTGACCACATCAACATAGTTATTTTTTAGATCCTGCTCAAAGGTACGCATATCTTCCAGATAGGCATCAAACTGGGCATCATCAATGGCACCAGTCTGCATGGTGGTTCTGAGCAGATCGCTGTACCAGTTGCCAAATAGCACCATAATCTGGCCCTGGGCAGGAATAAACCGTGTATAGGGTTGCCAGAAGGTCTGTTTTTCTCCTAATACTTGCGGCTGATCGGCCTTCACCTGCAAATAACGAGGATCTACCCATTCACGTAACTGTTTGACTGCTTCGCCCTTACCTGCCAGCTCGATTCCATTGACCAGAACAATCAGGCTTTTGCCATTTTTCTGACCCTGGGTTTTTCTCAGATCATACTGGGCATTGATCAGCGCAAGGGATAGCTCGTCTTCGTCCATTAACCGGAAACTTTGTTCTTCTGTACGCATGGAGATCCCTCATCTTTTATTCTTGTGGGCAGTATAGCGAGGAGTCTAAACGCAAAAATAGCGTTAGCAACGTTTTTCACACGATTAGATTGTCTGTTTAAACAGCAAATTGACATTCAAATAAGGAATCATTGATCAATTTGTCATAGCGAGATTGCGCCACACCCTCTAAGATTCTGAGATCGAAAAATCATATTTGAAAATACATGTCCAAACTTGCCCGATTAGATGAACTCTTAGAACAGTATTATCAGCTGAAGTATCACACTCAGCCTGAAATTTTAAGCCGTTTACAGGATGTGCAGGCATGGCAAAAGACAAGAATGCAGCGCAGCCATCATCAGCATTTTTCTGAAAAAAATAACCAGCTGATGGCCGAATATTTCCTGAATCGGCTCTATGGCGGCCCGGACTTTGACGCACTGGCCGAACAGATTGCCCGACTGATGAAATATGCGCACAAGGCAGAAAAAATGATTCCGGAAAATGCCCTGAAAACCGGAACCTCAGGCGTCGAACTGGCGATCTTGGCCGTGCAACTGGATGAACAGGTCGCGATTCAGCTTTTAGAGGATTACCCTGCCAACGCACCATTGACCGATGAAATGATGCGTGTGACTTATCTGAAACTGGATCAGGGGGAAGCACGTTTGAAACAGCTAGCATTGCTGGATCAGCTGGGTGTCAGTCTGGATAAATATATGCGTTCCTTTGTGGTGTATACCGCCTTCAAGATGTGTAAAGGCGCAGCCAATAAATATCATTTTCAGGTGATGTATGAGTTTATGCAGGACGGTTTCCAGGCCATGAAACCGTTAAAATCGGCAGAAAAATTCGTGCATGACTTTACTGCGATTGAACGCGGTATTATTGATAAGGTGCATTCAGGCGATCCAGTGCCATTCCAATAGTAGATTCCTTTCCCATCCATGATGAGGAAGGATTGCGGTCCTGCCTGATCCTGATATTTTCAGGTTTTTAGGGCAGGCCATCGCCAATGATAAATCATATGAATTATTCGATCACTGGCAGTGAAGATTTCCGCCCATATTCCTATTTTTCTGTATATTATTCATAACAATTGCATCATGATTGCTGAATAACATCCAAGAATCTGTCATTATGCAGGCAATGCAAGATTAACCCGATTGATATGTTAGGAGTGACTCCAATGTCGAATGAAAATCAAACGCCTACCCCTACACCCGAGTCGGCACAACAGACAGACAAAGTGAGCCCATTCTTAACTACTCCGCTTCCGCAAGGCGCTCCACAAGGTCAGCAACAATCTCTAGAACAACGCCTGACCGATACGCCTGTGACTGGAACTGTCCCTAAATATAACCTGCCACGCGGTGCCAATACCAGTAACGTCGGTCCAACCACGCACTTCGGCTACAAGACTGTGAGCAGTGACGAAAAAGCCCAGAAAGTGGCTGAAGTATTCCATTCGGTAGCCAGCAAATACGACATCATGAATGACCTGATGTCATTCGGCATTCACCGTCTGTGGAAACGTTTTGCGATTAATATGTCAGGCGTGCGCCGTGGCCAGCATGTGCTGGATATTGCAGGCGGTACAGGCGACCTAGCCAAAGTATTTAGCCGTGAAGTGGGCCCTACCGGTCATGTAGTACTGTCTGATATTAACGAATCCATGCTGAATGTTGGCCGTGATCGTCTGATTGATGCCGGCTGTACCAATGTTGATTTCGTTCTGGCGAATGCAGAAACTCTAGAGCCATTTGCCGACAACAGCTTTGACCTGGTAACGATTTCTTTTGGTCTGCGTAACGTCACCGATAAAGATGCTGCACTGGCAGCCATGTATCGTGTGCTTAAGCCAGGCGGTCGTTTACTGATTCTGGAATTCTCTAAACCAGTTTTTGAGCCATTCTCAAAACTGTATGACCTGTATTCATTCACCGCTCTACCAATCATGGGCAAAATCGTGGCAAATGATTCAGAAAGCTATAAATACCTGGCTGAATCAATCCGTATGCATCCAGACCAGCGTACTTTAAAAGGCATGATGGAAAATGCTGGCTTCCAGAACTGTGATTACCACAACCTGACCGGCGGTATCGTTGCCGTTCACCGTGGCTTCAAGCTTTAAGGGTCGTACCCGATATGTGGTCACTTCTCGCTCTCGGTGCTGTTGAACGCCTGATTCATCATATGATTGATCTGGATGCGATTACCCGCATTCAGCTCAATGCTTTAGCCGGCAAAATGTTGCGGCTGGTCATTACCTCACCGCAACTGTCCGTCGATGTCTTCTTTGATGAGGGCAAGGTTCGTCTGGAACCAACGCCAACCGGTCATACTGAAGAATCTTCGATTTTTGAACAGCGCCCTTATGAAGCCAATAGTACTCAAATTCCTGAAGCAACGGCGACGCTACAGGTGAATAATGTCGTAGAGCTGCTTAAACTGCTGCTTGCTGATGAAGTCGGTAATATTCCATTGCAAGGTGACTATAAACTTCTGCAAGAAATCCAGCGCATCATGCAGCAGGCAGAACCTGATCTGGCGGCGCATTTGAGTCCCTGGATTGGCCCTGCTCTGGCACATGAAATTGGCAAGTTGCAGCTGGCTCCGAAGCATTTAAAACGCACTTTACAAAGCCAGTTATTTTTTGCTGAAGATGCCCTGAAAGAAGATAGTGGTCTCTTTGCCCCGCGCTGGCAAATGGATGACCTGAATCAGGATACCCGTATCCTGAACCAGAATTTAGATCGCGTCGAAGCCAAAATCCGTCAGCTTCAGGCACAGATTGAATCTGACGATTCTACTGATCAGCCATTTACTCCTGCTACACCTCATATTCCTTCTCAATACTAGGTACACCGCTTTATGATTCCGCATGTTTCACGTTTACTCGAACTTTGGCGCATCGCCGCGCACTATAGACTCGACACGTTGTTTCCTGCGGAAGAACTTCCTGAGAAAGCCCGACATATTTTATCTTTGATCCGTATGCATCCGGCAGCCTGGTCCAGCCGTGAGCGTAAAAACCCGCTCAAGCTGAAACTGGCACTGGAAGAGATGGGACCGCTGGCGATCAAGCTGGGACAATTGCTTTCGACCCGTCGTGACCTGATTCCGCCTGAAGTGCTACAACAACTGGTCCTGTTACAGGATCAGGTCAAGCCCTTTGATAATGATGTCGCCAAGATGCGTATTCAGGAATCCTTAAAAGCGGATGTAAATACTCTATTCGCCCGATTTGATGTTCAGCCATTGGCAGCAGCTTCGATTGCACAGGTGCATACTGCTGCCCTGCATGATGGCCGTGAAGTAGTGGTCAAAGTGACCCGCCCGAATATTCGTCAACAGATCTTGCAGGATTTTGAGATTCTAAGCTGGCTGGGTGATTTTCTGGAAAAGCGTCTGGAAGCAGCGCGTGCCCTACACTTGTCTGAAATTATTCAGGACTATCGCCAGATCATTCTGAATGAGCTAGACCTGACTCTGGAAGCGGATAATACCCGCCGTATGCGTCATTACTTCACTGGCTCCAGCATGATGTATGTGCCTGAAGTCTATATGGACAGTAAGGACGTGCTGGTAGCAGAACGGATTACCGGTGTTCCGATTTCGGATATTGCCACCTTTGATGAACTGGGTATGGACCGTGCGGATCTGGCACGTAAAGGTCTGACGATTTTCTTTACCCAGGTCTTCCGCGATAACTTCTTCCATGCTGACATGCATCCGGGCAATGTTTTTGTCGAAACTATCAATCCGGCCAATCCGCGCTTTATTGCGCTGGACTGTGCGATTATGGGCGAGCTGTCCAAACATGATCAGATGACCGTGGCACGTATGCTGCTGGCGGTCATGAACAGTGACTTCATGCAGCTGATTCAGATTGTGCATCAGGCGGGCTGGATTCCACCAGGTACTGATCAGGACGCACTAGCACGCGAAATGCGTCGTACCGTGGGTCCAATGGTCTCCAAGCCAATGCATGAACTGGACTTTGCCGGGATTCTGATTCAGGTCATGGACATCGCCCGTCGTTTCCATCTGGAAATCCCGCCACAGCTAATGTTGCTATTGAAAACACTCGTGCATGTGGAAGGTCTGGGAACAGACTTATATCCTGAGCTGGATATCTGGAGTCTGGCTAAACCGATCCTCACCGATTGGGTCAAAGCCCAGATGAATCCGCAAAAGAATATCAAGGAACTCGGACAAAAAATCCCGGATCTGCTTTTGGGCGCGCAGGATTTACCGACCCTGATGATCGACAGCCTGAACGGTCTGAAAAACCAGTCCGCCTGGCATGCCAAGCAGCTCAATGAATTGCAAAGCATGCGCCTGCAAATGGAACATCAGCAAAAACGTAGCTGGATTTTCGGCAGCATCATGGCTATCCTGCTTTCAATTGCGATTATTTCACCATGGTTTGTATCAGTGATTCTGATCGTACTGGCAAGCGTACTCGCGGTCTGGCGGATTGCAAAATAACTGAAATAACCTTCTTAAGACACCTGACATTGTTCAGGTTTTTTTATTTTTCTCCTCCCCTATGACTCCTAAGTCACTTTAGGGTACATCTTGCCATTGGGCTCTGTGACCAGATGCTTAAAATATGTCCTCATTGGTCAAATATGGGCTGAACCTTTATGCAGATTTTACAAAAACATGCGCCTGCTCTGAAAATCCGCGCTGGGCATCAGGCTCGTGAGCTGATTCTGAAAGAAGGTTTACAACCCGAACAGGTCGATATTGTGCCGGGTGCTGCAGGTGGACCCAAAGGTATTGGTATTCAGGGACTGGATCAGGCCATTTTTGGCGAGTTTTTCCCCCGTGCCCCTCAGCGTAGAACGCTAGTCGGTTCATCCATTGGCAGCTGGCGTTTTGCCAGTGTCGCGGCGTGGGGAGCCAAAGCAGGCACTGAACGTCTTGCCGACTTGTATACCCATCTATACTTTCACAAGAAAATGACCCGTAAGGAGGTCAGTGACGTTTGTCGTGGCATGCTGCTGGATCTGGTACAAGGCAAAGAAACCGATCTGGTGAATCATCCAGATTATCATCTGACGGTATTGTCGATTAAAGCCCAGCACATTTTCCAGAGTGACAAGGCGCTCCCCCTACTCGCCTCTGTAGCTGGCATTGTGGGAACTACCGCTGTAGCGCGCAAACATAGTCGCCATTTTATGCAACGTGTGATCAGCCAGCCGAATACCGGTGAACAGTTTAAAATTGCCGATGATGGATTTACTACACATTATCACGCCTTGACTGAGCAAAGTGTTTTGTCCTGGCTGATGGCTTCTGCCTCTATTCCGGGCGTGATGGCAGCAGTCAATAATATTCCGGATGCACCGCAAGGTTATTATCGCGATGGCGGTCTGATTGACTATCATATTGACCTGCCGTTTCAGAGCAAAGGCATCGTGCTATATCCGCATTTTACTGACAGCATTACTCCTGGCTGGTTCGATAAACTGTTTAAACGCACGGCAAGCCCGGAAAATCAGGCACGAACTTTGCTAATTTCACCTTCTCAGGAATATTTGCAAAGTTTGCCTTTGGGTCGTTTACCGGATCGTAAGGACTTTACTTTGAAAGGTTTGGATCAAGCTCAGCGGATTCAGCTCTGGAAGCAATGTATTGCTGAAAGTCAGCGCTTGGGAGATGAATTTCTGGAACTGGTCGAGAAGCAGAATTTTGCCGATGTGATGCAAAGCCTGTAATGGGCACAGCCTGTCCGAATTGTTTGTATAATTGCCTTAATTTTTTGAACTGTTGAGATTTATGCAGAAATTTTTAGTGATCCTGCAATATGCATGTATAGCCTTTGGACTTTATCTAATTTATAGCGTTAGCATGTCGCTGTATACCCAGCAATTTGAGCTGATGGAACTGGTGGCAGATATTGGCACCATTCTGATCTGTCTGGATTTGGGTGTGTTCTTATATACCAGTAAAGGCAAACAAGGCATCACCATGGAAGAGTATGCCAAACAGCTGGAACAACCACCGTCTAAACTGGTTTATGTGACACGTAAACTGGGACATCTGGGTATTTTATTGATTATTACCAGCTGGATTGTTCCAATCGTGAACTCATAAAGATTCAATAAAAAAACCTCCCAAAAGGGAGGTTTTTCGTTTAGAGCCTAAAGATTATTTCGAACCTTTAATCCCTGCTTGCAATAACAATGCCCCTAAACCACCAATTTTATTTTCTTGTGGTTTAGCCGCTTGAGGTTTCTTGCCATGCGGGCGGTCACCTTGTGGACGTGCATGCTGTGGACGTTTGCCTTGTGGCTTGCGCTCACCGCGTTGCTCATTGTCACGACGTGGTTGACGTGGTGCTTTCGCTGGCGCTTCCGAACCTTCAGGACGCATCGACAGATTGACACGGTTACGTTCCACATCAACGTTCAGTACACGAACTTGTACGATTTGACCTGGTTTTACCACTTTATGCGGATCAGCCACAAATTCATTGGCTAATTCAGAAATATGTACCAAACCATCCTGATGTACACCAACATCCACGAAAGCACCGAAGTTAGTCACATTGGTGACTACGCCTTCCAGCTGCATGCCTTCAGTCAATTGAGCCACTTCAGTAATATCATCACGGAATTTTGCGGTACGGAATTCTGGACGCGGGTCACGGCCAGGTTTTTCCAGTTCAGCCAAAACGTCCTGAACGGTTGGCAGCCCGAATTTATCATCGACAAACTCTTCTGCATTCACTTGACGAATGATTTCAGTATTACCAATAATATCTTTTACAGTGGTTGCTTTCGCTTCAACAATTTTAGATACCAGTGGATAAGACTCAGGGTGAACTGCAGACGCATCTAGTGGTTCTGAACCTTGCTGGATACGCAAGAAACCCGCTGCCTGTTCAAAAGTACGCTCGCCTAGACGTGGCACTTTTTTCAGATCCTGACGGTTGTCAAAACGGCCATTTTCTTTACGGAAGTCCACGATTTGCTGCGCGATTGATTTGTTCAGACCTGCGATGTAACCCAGGATCGCAGCAGATGCAGTATTCACATCCACACCGACCGAGTTCACACAGTCCTCAACTACTGCTTCAAGAGTTTTTGCCAGACCGGTCTGGTTCACATCATGCTGGTACTGACCTACACCAATGGACTTAGGATCGATTTTCACCAGTTCTGCTAATGGATCTTGCAGACGGCGTGCAATTGATACTGCACCACGGATCGATACATCCAGTTCAGGCAATTCCTGAGAAGCCAGTTCAGATGCTGAGTAAACAGAAGCACCCGCTTCTGAAACAGAAACACGAGTCAATTTCAGGTCGCTATTTGCAGCCATCATTTCAGCAACCAATGCTTCAGTTTCACGGCTTGCCGTACCATTACCGATTGCAATCAGGTCAACATTGAACTCGCGGCAAAGACGCGCCAATTCAGTCAGTGAACCTTCTTTATCATCTTTCGGTGCAAATGGGTAAATGGTGCTATGTGCCAGTACATCACCTGATTCATTTACCACTGCCAATTTCACGCCAGTACGGATGCCAGGGTCTACACCCAGAGTTGTACGGGCACCTGCAGGCGCAGAAAGCAATAAATGACGCAGGTTTTCAGCAAAGACCTGCATTGCTTCAGCTTCAGCAGCCAGACGTTTTTCAGTCAATAATGAATGTTCGATCGTTGGACGAACTTTACCAAGCCAGAACAATTTCGCAGTTTGCTTTAAGAAATCCTGACGAGATTGTGGCTGAATGGTATCCAAGTTGTATTCAGTTTCAATACGTGCCAATGATGCATCATCTTCACCATCTACTTTAAGGCCCAGTACATTTTCCTGACGACCACGTAGCATTGCTAATAAGCGGTGTGAAGGTACCTTGTTCAGATTTTCAGAAAAATCGAAGTAATCACGGAATTTTTTACCAACTTCTTTTTTCTCTTCGCTAGCGACCAGACTTTTCAGCATAGTAGTTTTAGCAAACATTGCTTTAAGTTCAGTGGTCAACGCAATATTCTGTGCCCAGTCATCAATCAGGATGTGCTGGATCGCATCGAGCTGGCTTTCCTGATCTGGATAATCTTCATGGCTAAAACCTGCTAAAGCTTCTGCTGGATCCACGACTTCAGTAAAGATTTTTTCTGCAATCGGACCTAAACCGGCTTCTTTGGCTTTAAACGATTTGCTAGTACGTTTTGGACGGTATGGTGCGTAAATTTCTTCTAGGGCATTTTTAGTTTCTGCCGCATTCACCCGTGCCAATAAATCATCAGATAATTTATTTTGTTCTTTTAGTGATTCGATCACCTTTTCACGGCGTTCATACAAATCACGCAAATACGATAAACGTGTATCGAGCTGGCGTAGTTGCGTATCGTCTAAGCCCTGCGTTACTTCTTTACGGTAACGTGCAATGAAAGGAACGCTGGCACCCTCATCAATCAGTTTGATGGCAGCTTCTACTTGATTTGGACGTACGGCAAGTTCTTTTGCCAACTGCTGAACTAAGTCAGTCATCGTGTTTGATCCCACAAGGATAAGTACTAAATGGCATGATTATAAAGACCAGGTCTATAAAATCCACCATTGTTTTTATTAATTTATATAAGCTTCAGATAACCGTATACGATCGTTTTCCAGTTTTTCCGCTAAAGTTTGCATGAACTTTGCATTTTATTCTTGTTCCGGAACGATTTTTTTCGCATATAGATGTATATATTTGGTATCTATGTCTTGATTTTAACTGCAATATTTGATGCTTTAGAGCATAGTCAATAATAGTAATGAATCGTATACTCAAAGCATATTTCATTTTTTGTTTATGACGACAATAAAGAATAAAGGAGCACCTCATGAGTTTAGTGGTACCTGCTGAAAAACCCGATGCTGTACATACCGAAACCGACCGGGTCGAGCGCATCCTGGTTGTCGATGATGATGTGCGTCTGCGTACCCTGTTACAACGTTTCCTTGAAGATAAAGGCTTCGTCGTTAAAACTGCGCACGATGCTACCCAGATGGATCGACTATTACAGCGGGAACTGTTTTCTCTAATTGTGCTCGATTTTATGCTGCCTGTAGAAGATGGCCTCAGTATCTGTCGTCGCCTACGCCAGTCGAATATTGATATTCCAATCATTATGCTCACCGCACGTGGTAGCGATTCAGATCGTATTGCAGGTCTGGAAGCGGGAGCCGATGATTACCTGCCTAAACCATTTAATCCAAATGAATTGCTGGCACGTATTCGTGCAGTTTTGCGTCGTCAAGTCCGTGAAGTTCCAGGTGCTCCTAGCCAGCAAATGGAAGTGGTATCCTTTGGCCCATGGTCACTGGATCTGTCGACACGTACCCTGACTCGTGAAGGACAGGTCGTCACCTTAACTACCGGTGAATTCGCCGTATTGAAAGCCTTAGTCCAACATCCACGTGAACCTTTAACTCGTGACAAGCTGATGAATCTGGCGCGTGGTCGTGAATGGGGTGCGATGGAACGTTCAATTGACGTTCAGGTATCACGCTTACGTCGTTTGATTGAAGAAAACCCTGCCCGTGCGCGTTATATTCAAACCGTTTGGGGTGTCGGTTATGTGTTTGTTCCAGATGGTGCTGAATAATTTTCTTATTAGAAGAAAGTAAAATATTCGTCCGTCTATCAATTTAGTTTTTAATTACGTGACAAATTCATTCGCAACTGTTTGAGGCAGGAGGTATTCATCTCTAATGTTTCTGCGATAAATTGATTACTTGCCGCAATTTGACGAGTTTTGCGAATGAAAATGGTTTTGCCTACTTTTGCCGAAACAAAAGTAGGTCGAACCGAAGGTTTCAACCTATATCTAAATTACAGATGGTTTGACTCCGGTGTGATAAGGCCTTTTAATCAACTCATAATAATTTGCTGAAGTCATAGCACAGGATTGCTCAGTGAAACTCGACCCCATCGACCCACAAAAATTTACCGATTTTGTCAGCTACTCAGAAAAAAAACGCACCCCTTGGGAACGCTTTCTGGACAAAATCAAGCCGCGCTCTGCAGCAATGCGAACCACTGTACTGGTGGTCTTTGTGGTCTGTTTCAGCCTGTTCATGTCAATCTGGTTTTTCTGGCGCACACTTTATCTACCTGAAATTCAGCAACACGCGCGTTATCTGGCCATGGAGCTGGAAATTCTCAACAATCCGGACCTGCGTCTTTATCATAAAGAACAGGAAGTTGATATTGATACTTGGCTCAAAAACCGGATCGGAATCGAATATGTCACCAATCCGGCTGAATACCCCAATGTAAAAGACAAGGTCATTGCCGAATTCTTTACTAACCAGATTGAAACCAAACTGGCCAAAGAAT
Source organism: Acinetobacter sp. NIOH-H-8 (assembly GCF_046635365.1). NCBI lineage: Bacteria > Pseudomonadati > Pseudomonadota > Gammaproteobacteria > Moraxellales > Moraxellaceae > Acinetobacter > Acinetobacter sp. NIOH-H-8. The sequence continues at coordinate 7,776 of NZ_JBHDVN010000021.1, read as the reverse complement.
TAAGAATCGAACAGGCAACCGTTTATTTCCAGTTCAAGCCAAGTCCACGCATCTGGATCCAAACTCCTGAAATGAATGGCAATTGGGTACGTGAGCCTCTTAAAACCTATGCCAACTATAGCCCTGAACTGATTCTAGGCTGGCTGCTTGGTACACCACTCATTGCCGGCATTATTATTCTGACCCTAGTTCGTCAGCTGAACCGTCCTTTACGCCGCCTACAGAATGCAGCAAACAGCTATAGTAAAAATGGTTCCGCCCCTTATCTGGATACCAATCATGGTCCGCTGGAAATCCGTCAGGTGAATCATGCCTTTAACCAGATGATTTATACCTTGGATCAAACCGAGCGTGATCGTCGAATCATGCTCGCGGGGATTTCACATGACCTGCGTACACCGTTGACCCGTATCCGTCTTAGCGCAGAAATGATGCCGGATGAAGACTTTCTCAAGGAAGGCCTGATTTATGACGTCGAGGATATGGATGCCATTCTGAACCAGTTCATTTCCTATATGCGGGATGGTTCCGATGAAGAGCTGCAAGAAACCAATGTCAATGTGCTGTTGCAGGAACTGGTCAAGCAGTTTAAGCCACTTGATATTCGCTTTACACCTCAAGAAATACCGCTGGTTGAGGTACGCAGCATGTCGCTGAAACGCCTGATTGGTAACCTGATCAACAACTCAAAACGCTATGGTGCGGAACCGATCGAGCTGGCTGCCTATGTGCAGGACCATAAACTGATGATCAGTGTGACCGATCATGGTGAAGGGATTCCAGAAGACCAGATTGAAGCACTGATGCAACCCTTTGTTCGTGGAAATTCTGCGCGTACCGTACAAGGCAGTGGTCTGGGTCTGGCAATTGTCAAGCGTATTGTTGATATTCACTCAGGTGAGCTGCATATCCAGAATCGGCCTGAAGGCGGTCTGGAAGCCATTATCGCCTTACCCCTGAAAACAGCAGATTCCGAGGCACCCGCTGCCCCAACCACCTTAGATAAAATTCGTCAAACGCTCACTGATCACTTCTAGTAAGTGATCATAAAAGCAACAAAAGACTTTTTAGTATTTCTATATAATTCATTTTAATTTTTAATAATTCAATCATTTAAAAAACATCATTTTCCATTATACCTACATTTAGCTAAAAAATTAGACCTTAGCCTAACACCTATGCAAAATACATTTTTTGATCGGTACAATCCGTATCATTATTTAAGAATTTATGAGAGTTGAAATGTCTTTAGATCGTATCCGTTTAGCCTCCCTACACAACAAAGTCATCAGCCCTGAACAAGCGGCTGAATTCATCGAAGATGGTATGACTGTGGGTATGAGTGGCTTTACTCGCGCTGGTGAAGCGAAGGCGGTTCCTTTAGCTTTGGTTCAACAGGCAAAAGCAAATCCATTAAAGATCACGTTAATTACTGGTGCATCACTAGGGAACGATCTAGACAAACAACTGACTGAAGCTGGCGTATTGGCACGCCGTTTACCGTTCCAGGTAGACAATACTTTACGTAAAGCGATCAACAAGGGCGAAGTGATGTTCATTGACCAGCACTTGTCTGAAACTGTTGAGCAAATGCGTAACCTGCAGTTGAAAAAACCAGACGTTGCGATCATCGAAGCCGTAGCAATTACTGAAGATGGCGGCATCATTCCAACAACATCTGTTGGTAACTCTGCAAGCTTTGCGATTTTTGCTGAAAAAGTAATTGTAGAAATCAATACGAATTTAAGCCCGGCATTTGAAGGCTTGCACGATATCTACATCCCGACCTATCGTCCAACGCGTCAAGCGATTCCATTGACTCAAGTTGATGAGCGTATTGGTACGCATGCGATCAATATCGATCCATCTAAAATTGTTGGTATCGTATTTAACAGCGAATTGCACGACTCTCCATCTACTGTAACTGCACCAGATGATGAGACTCAATCAATTGCTAACCACTTGATCGCTTTCTTTGAAAAAGAAGTAGCTGAAGAGCGTTTACCGAAAAACCTTGGCCCTCTTCAAGCAGGGATCGGTTCCATTGCAAACGCCGTATTGACGGGTCTGAAAGATTCAAACTTCGAAGACTTGATCATGTACTCAGAAGTACTACAAGACTGTACCTTTGAATTGATCGATGCCGGTAAAATGAAGTTTGCTTCAGGTTCTTCTATTACGCTTTCTGCTAAGTACGGCGAGAAAGTATTTAACAACCTAGAACAATACAAGGACAAACTGGTATTACGTCCACAGGAAATTTCAAACCATCCTGAACTGGTACGCCGTTTAGGTATTATCGGCATCAACACTGCACTTGAGTTTGATATTTACGGTAACGTGAACTCAACTCACGTATGTGGTACCAAAATGATGAACGGTATTGGTGGTTCAGGTGACTTCGCGCGTAATGCCCACTTGGCGATCTTCGTAACCAAATCAATCGCGAAAGGTGGCGACATCTCTTCTGTAGTGCCGTTTGCTTCACATATCGACCATGCAGAACACGATGTTGATATCCTTGTGACTGAACAAGGTCTGGCAGATCTTCGTGGTCTGGCGCCACGTGAACGTGCACGTGCGATCATCGACAACTGTGCACACCCAATGTACCGAGATGCATTGAATGACTACTTCGACCGTGCATGTGCAAAAGGTGGCCATACACCTCACCTGCTTCGTGAAGCATTGTCTTGGCACTCTAACTTTGAAGAAAATGGTCATATGCTTGCAGTAGAAGCTGCAGTCAAAACTGCTTAATTGACCGCTTCAGAAAACGCCCCACGGGGCGTTTTTTTATGGGAAAAATAATAAATAAACAAAGACAAATCTATCCATAAGAATCTGATCAGCTTAACTTCTTAAATATTTTGAATGATTAAAAAACTGCACTTAGTCTGGATGCAGGGCTTTAAATTCCAGTTCTTCACCCTCATACTTCTAACAAGACAAAGATTAGAGACATGACATGCGCGTAGATATTTGGTCAGATGTGGTCTGCCCTTTTTGCTATATTGGTAAAAAACGGCTGGAAGCTGCTGCAAAGGAAAGCGGAATTGAACTTGAAGTCCATTGGCATAGTTTTCAGCTAGATCCTGAAGCGCCAGTCCGTCAGGAAGTTTCCAACTCTGAGCGTTTGGCACAAAAATATGGCCGTTCAGTGGCAGAAGTTGAAGACATGCAGCGCAATATCGCAGCCATGGCCAAACAGGAAGGCATTGAATTTAACTGGGAAGGTGCCAACTCTGGCAATACCTTGAATGCGCATCGCATCATTCACCTGGCACAAAGCAAAGGCTTGGGCAATGAAGCTCAGGAAGCTTTTTTCTACAGCTATATGACGCAAGGCCTGCCAATTGGTGAACGTGAAACGTTGGAAGATGTCGCGGCGCGTATTGGCCTGAACCCGGTCGAGGTGGATGATTTACTCGACTCGGATGAGTTTGCGGACTTTGTTAAATTTGACCAGGAAGTAGCACGTGACCAGCTCAAAGTTACCGGTGTTCCTTTCTTTGTATTTGATCAACGTATTGCTTTGGCAGGTGCTCAGCCGAAAGAAGTCTTTTTACAAGTTCTTGAAAAAGCTTTAGAGGAGCCACAGCAACAACCAGCAGCTGATCAGTGTTCTACAGATGCTTGTGATGTTCCTGAAAAGCCTCAATAAACACTAAATCAAATCAAAAAATCCCCATTCAAGATGGGGATTTTTTTATGAATGATGTGAATTATTCAACCAGAAAACTGATCTTTAGATTGACACGATATTCGGTAATTTTATTGTCATTAATCACGACTTTCTGTTCATTGATCCAGGCACCTTGAACATTTTTAATCGTCTCTGTGACTTTCGCGATGCCAGTCTGAATTGCATCCTCAAAGCTTTTACTACTGCTTGAATTAACTTCTACCACTTTTGCAATTGCCATGATTCAACACTCACTCTGTGAAGATAGAAGCATTCATCTTAGTTGATTTAAATTTCTCTACAGCTCTTAGCAAACAAGTGATAGCAAAAACTTACAGGGAATGAACAAATACTGATTTGCCCTTACTGCTTTAAAAAAATTTAAATCTGGACCTCTAGTTTTAAATAATCAACAAATAAATGTTTGTTTAAAAGCTTCTAAAACATCTAAAAAATGTATAAAAAACAATCCAAAACTATCTAGAGTAAATATTCTAATACATTGTTTTATAGAGTATTTTATCTAAATTTAGTTGCTTTTCTTGCCGATTTGATCATTTTTTATTAATTGCCATTTGATATTATTTTTCACGTGATTTAGGACTAACTTTTTTCTTGTTCAAGCTCTTGAACACCCAGATATCAAAAGGTCATGTTATGAAAACTGTTAAATTTTTATGCGCAGCAACTGTGATGGCTTTTTCTCTACAAGCTTCAGCACAAATGGCTCAAGTGGTTTATCTTCCAGATTTCCCTGTGAGCAAAGCACCAGTTGAAACTGTAGCAACAGATACTGCAAATGCAGAAACTGAAAAAGCGGCTTAAGTCTTTAAGCGAAATCTCCCAGCAGGCTGAATTATTCAGCCTGTTTTTATTTCAGGACTTCAAAAGTCTAACTCGTTCTTCTATTTAGAGAGCATTAAAAACCTCATTATTTTTTATTTTATTTTGATTTCGTTCACTTTTTATTCAAAAACAACTACCAAATTCGCTTAAAAAATACTCAAAACAATCAAGTATTTTGTCAATCAAATGCTTATAATCAAAACCTGATCTTTTATGGATTTCAGACTTTCTTGTTATGAACCAGCTTCAAGCATTAATACAGGGAAAAATTTCTCCGCAGGCAATTTCTGTGGATTTTTTGATTGAAATGGCTGAGCGTTATCCAGATCCCAACTCTACCGAATATAAACTGGTAGAACTTGCCGTCAATATGATCATGGCCAAGTCACTGGATAAAGCACTCAAATATATCTAGAGAGCTAAAATGAATGCTTTAGAAAAAGCAAAATTAATTAAAGAATTAAATGAATTGGGGCAGCAACTAGAACATAAATCCCTCAGTTTATATGAAGTCGCCCGAACCAAAAAAAGACTCCAGGATATTTTTCATCTCTGTGATGAACCTGTTTTTAAAAATCAGATTTTAAGTTTTAAATCCCGTGTCCAGCCTGAGCTGGCAGCACATCAGTTTGCGGCGAGCACCGATTTTCATCACTGTTATCGCGGTTATTTTAAGGATACTGTCCAGCTGCAACAGGTACTGACTGCGCATAGAGAAACAGGCTGGGCCTTTTTGCATCAGCCACAACAAGGCTGGCAAATCTGGCTGGGTCCTGTAAAGCAATCTGATTTTTTACATAGTGAATGGGTTGAATTAGCAAATTGCCATCACTGGCTTTTGCAGCAACAGCAACAAGACGCATATTTTCCTCTCGATCCCCAACTGGATATTCCGGCTTTATTTGTTCAGGATGCCGAATTCGATACGCTTACCCTAGAAATCGCGCGTTATCATCAGGGCAGTTTGCAGATCCAGACCAAGATCACTGCACCTCAATTGTCTAAAACAATTAAACCTGATTTAGACAGAGCAACTAGCGAAACAGAAGAAGCTAAAACAGCTGAGCTGTCTATAGAAATAGACAACACGGATAGTTCATCCTCTATTTTGATAATAGATGAAAATATTAATTTTCCTGAATCTTTACAGCTAGGTGAATTCTCTGCCCTGCTACATCCATTAGAACATGCTGGAGCGACTATACGGCGTCTCTGTGCCCTAGAATTACAGCCGACTGCCTCTCAACCAGCTGAACTTGAAATGGCGCTATATTATGCTGAGGAAGACCACTGGCAGGCACGTCCTGTTTATCTCTCCATGCAGACCGATCAGCAAGGGCAAGGTCTGAAATATCTGATGCTCTTAGGCGCACCGAGCCTCTTGCAGGCCAATTCCTGTATCCAGCACTGGGGCACGCAACGTGGACGGCGTTGTATAGAGATAAAATCCATATCATGGGCAGCTTTAGGTGCCTGTCTTGATCAGATAGATCTTTTCAGTGAAATATATCTGCAACAAGCCGAAACGGTCTGGATGCCTGAGGAAAGCTATGCCTATATTCCGGCTCGGTGTATTCATCAAAAGAAATTTATCAATTTTGAGGAAGCGCCCGCTGATTTTTCTACTCCAATTTTATTGCTACAGGAACATCAGAAAATTCGGGTGATTCATGGAGAACGTCGCCTGGCATTGTCCAATCAGGAAATCGCTTATCCTTATTTAATGCTCAAACGTGATAAGGATTTGAATTGGCAAAAAATTCATCAAATTGTTTTAGGATTGTCACAGCCGGTACGGGTTTTAGATCTTTATATGGCAATTCAGGCACAAATCATTAAATAATTGATGTAGTTATGTAGTTTATCCTTGCTTTTTTTCCTTATTTTCTAGAAAACTAGCGCAGTAAATAAAATACGATAAGAGCAAGAATCAACTCATGCGAATAAACCAAATTACTCGAATCTTATTGCTATCACTTGGCGTGGGATTAAGTAGTAGCCCAGTTTGGGCAGAAGCATCTCCTACAGAACCTGCAGAAACAGAACAGCCTACAGGTACAGGTACAGGTACAGGTACAGGTACAGGTACAGGTATTTTAGATCAGATTCCACGCTTGATCGATGCCACGCCTACGATTTTACCTGAACAGTCAGACGAAGCGATGGTGCCCACCACCGAAGAAACAGAAGATAAATCTTGGGCTGACAAAAAGCAGAAAAGAATCCGTGAATGGGCAGACCGCACCGCACATAAGATTGATAACTGGTTTGGCCAGACCAACCCGGATGAGCCAGCAACTGCGACTTTGCGAATCATCCTGGATAATAGCTGGGACAAATATGAAAACTATGAAATCAAGCCGAGGATTCGAGGAAAAATCAAGCTTCCAACCTTGGAACAAAAGTTAAGTCTGGTCTTTGGTGATGACAGCCTGGATAACGAACTGGATAGCAATGTCGCAATTACCAATGAAAATCCTGGCAATGCCCGGGATAAAAATCTGGATATTCGCCGTACCCGTGAAAACAACAGCTCGTTTGCACTACGCTGGTCAGAATTTTCAAATGGCCTACCTTTCGATAGCGATCTGGATCTGGGGGTACGTTCTGGGGATGATATCTATGTACGGGCCAAAATCAGTAAAGACTGGGCGATGCAGAATGACTTCTCTTTTCATGCCGAACAGATTTATCGCTATGGATTGCAGAGTGAAAATTATTTGCGGACCAACCTGGAACTGATCCATGCTCGTCCCAATGAGGCCTTTTTTTCCAATCAGTTAAGTTTAACCTATGCAGATGAGCAGGAAGACGATTTGACCTGGGACAACTATACCTTCAGACAGCATCAATTTTTCCAGGGCAACCGCTTTAACTATGGCATCTATACGGGCGGCTATCTGGATGATAAAGATTTACGCTTAAATCGCTGGGGACCTTATGTATCCTGGAGACAGCCTTTCTTACGTGAATGGTTCTTTGTGCAAGGCGACCTGAACTATCTGAATGATGACCGACTGGACCGAAGCCATTATCTGGGTGCGATGGTACGTCTTGAGGCCATTTTCTAAATTTGAAAAAATCCGAAACTATAAAAGCCCATAAAATATGGGCTTTTTAATAGACCTCTTGCGAAAGTAAAAACTGCCTCAATATAGATTTCATGAAATATCAGAAATTAAATCGTTTTTCAGATTCTGAATTCCAGCGCTTGGTTGGTGTACCTCGAGCAGTTTTTAGTGAAA
>NZ_JBHDVN010000020.1:0-53546 GCF_046635365.1 Acinetobacter sp. NIOH-H-8 | reverse complement strand
GCCCGGACTTAAATCCTATAGAAAAAATGTGGTCACGAGTAAAAATGATTCGCAATAAATTTAGAGTTAAAGATATTGATAAATTGTTTAAAGATTACTGTAATGATTTATTTAGTATTTAGCTATAGTACATCAATCAGATGATCCAGTTTTTTCTGGAAATAATCACCCTGAATAAAGCGGGCATCCACGTTCCAGGCATTCGCAAATAAGGTCATGTCATTCAGTTCACGAATCATGATATTCACTGGTTTGATTTCATTGTACGTGGTGATTTTTTCCTGTAACTGTTCAATTTCAGCATCATTGTTTAGCATCTTGGTCAGTTTGCTATCCAGACTCAGACCATTGATATCGAACTCACGTAGTAAGGTTTCACTATACATTGAGTGACCAAAGTTACGAATCGCAATCCGCGCACCATGTTCACGTAAAGTACGTAGATATTTCTGCGCATCCTGCTGGTTCATCAGGATATCTTCTTCTGAGAACTGTAAAGTTAAAGGATACTCGACTTTACTGCGAATAATGGTAATCAGTTTGGAAATAAACTCAGGGAAAGTACGGTCCTTAAATAGCACAGCACGGTTCAGGTTGACGATTAAACGGGCATCCGGATACTGGGTAATGAAGTTGTGCAACTGTTTGCTTGATTCAACCAGAATCCAGCGGTCCAGTTTAATAGACAATTCATCATCTTCATTGAGTTCCATCAAGGAAGAAATATCTTGCCATTTATTTTCAAAGATAAAACCACTAGTCACCTCATACATATAGAGGTTGGTATCTTCTTTATCATAGAGCTGTTGATATTTCAGATGAATTTCACCACGTTCCAGACATTCACGCAGTGATTTTAATACTGGAGAGGTTGTGAGTGGTACAGTGCTGACTGCTGGACTGACCGGTATGGACTCAGACGCTGGAATAACGGGTTCTGAAACCGTGAAGTCAATGCTCGGCATTGAAATCGATTCCTGAGTCGTTGCAGGAATATCCAGAACAAATTCAGACGTTTTTTGTGCTTGTGGTAAAGGAGTAGAGAAGGCCCGACCGACTAATTCATTACAATGGCTTTCATCACGCAACTCACCGTCAAGCAGGGTATAACCGATGCGTAGATTGAGCGGATAAGTTTGCTGATTCACTGTAATGAGCTGTGGTTTGGTTAATGAACCTAGTCCGACCAGTTTGGATTCCAGGATGTCTTGCGCATCTGCCTGAATGATCCCCACCAGAACGTCATGTTCCAGTTTGAAGAGCGGAATACGAACCTGATCTTTTAGAAATTTCTCAACTTCATGGAAGTAACCCATGTAGGTCGCCCAATCACCATTCAGGACTTGCGGCTCATACGCAGCAAAGGAGAAGGTGATCAATGCATTGGCTTTCGCCGGTTCACGATTAAGTTCACGCTTGAGTGACTGTAATGTGCTTGGTTTGTTGGCAACTTTTTCAGAAGAGGCACTCGCCTGAGTAGTCGCTGTATCAATCGTAATTTGTAGTGCATCTTCTTCAGCACTAGATGCCAGAAATTCCAGTTTTAATGGATTGGCAGCAGCAACATTTGGATTCGAAGAAGTAATATCAAAACGACCTAAATCAAACTGACCCTGAGAAATCTTTTTAAAGCGGGATTTAAAATCATTCAAATCTTGCGGCTGTAACAGGTCTAAAAGTGGCAGACCGATAATATCGTCCTCGCTTTTAAGGCCAAACAGTTTGAGATAATCGGCATTGGCCTGAATATGGATGCCTTCCTGAATGGTTGCGACTGCACGGTTACTATCTTCTACCAGTGATTGTGCCTGGCTTTGTGCAGTTTCCAGTTCTTCCATTAAATGGCGCTGGGCTTGCATGGTACGGCTAAAGGAAAGGGCACGCACCAGATTCAGGAAGAAGCGGTCTGGATAATCCAGATTCAGAATGTCAAAAATGCCTTTACGGATATATTGGGCATATTGTTCAGCCTGATAATCTTCTGGTTTTAACAAAAGAATAGGAAGGTCAGGTTGCTGCGAAAGTTGAACCAGACTTAAGGCCTGTTCATATTTCAGATCATACGCACGACCAAAAATAATCAGGTCCCAGTTAAAGTTTAACTGTTTTTCAAAAGATTGCAGATCATCAAGCAGAACGGCATCGACCTGATATTCATTGCTGGTTAAGAGATCACGGATTTGGTTATATCTAATTTGATTATCATCAATGATCAGTAAACGTGTTTCAGTACGTTTTAACTTTTTAGACAATAATGGATTTCTCACTTCAATGCTTCCCATAAATCGTGATTTCTAGTTTCATTCAATTGCTTATGTATAAAGTTTTCGATGACATCTTCTTCTTGATCATTTAATAATTCATAGTCAAAACGGATAAAACTTTGTGTAATGAGCTGTGCCTTGGTCAGGTAGATTCTGAGTTCTTTTTGGCCAAGTCGTAAATGAATGGTCTGTTTTTCCCTAAACATTTGTGAGCCAGAGACAATAATACTGGTTGAGACCTGATCGAGCTGGGTCATCTGTACCAGAATGGCCGGCTGATAATTGATACTGTGTTTGTCGGTACGGGCATAGACTGCGCAAGGGAACAGTTCCTGTGCCAGAATTTCCAGACCAATTTCCAGACTTTTATCTGCTGACTGTTTGATCCAGCGAATGACACCGCCACGCCACTGGCTTTGAGATTTTTCCTGAACCAGAATAAATTCGCCAGTTTTCAGATTGGCAGGTGTGATACCTGGCCATTTAATCCGGTAACCATTAACACTGATATCGAGAACTTCAGCGGTATGAATCTGTTTGGCTTCGCGATCGAGCGCTTTGATACTGCTGAATCCGCTTGGAACGGTATTATGCATTGAGCTGATAAAACTGCTTTCGCTCTGGAAACCATAATTGCCTTCCAGTTCCAGCGTTTCATTAAAGTTTTTACCCTTAGACAGATAAAAATGCGCCACCGTTAAGCCAAAGCAGATATTGATCTGTGCGGAATATTCATAACGTTCATGACGGCGTTCGACATTATTCGAAAGCAGGTTATAGATATGAAAATGCAGGGCAGGCGTCAGGAACAGCTTTTCATTACGTGACAGATACTGGGCATTTTTGCTTTGAGTACCGGTCAGGTGTTCCATCAGGTTTTGTGTCGAAATATAGAAACTTGGCTGGAAATGCTGACCCTGATGAGAATTTAATAAAGGTGGATGATCTTTGCTGGCATCGACCACATAACGTGATAGCGTGGTTTCTTTCGGTAGAATCTGAACCAGTTTCGCCCAGTCTGCACTACATAAATATAAGCCCTGAATTTCAGCAGGACGAATCTGATGAGTATTAAAAATATCTAGTAAGATCAGTCGTGCATAGGCTTGGGCAATATTCTGGATTTCGTGCTGGGTGCCAAGAACCTGATTGATGTTGGTCTGATAGAAATTATTTTCCATCGCACATTCAAGCAACTGATGTGCTGCCAACCACTGGCCGGCGCCAGGTGTGCTATACAGCATATGTTGTTGATAGAGCAGCAGGCTTAACTGTTGCAGACCATAGTAAATGGACACCATCCGGGCACTTTGCAGACTTTTCTTTTTGCCCAAGGAAAATAGTGAAAACTTTTGATGATTCAGCTGATGATTACAGCGTTTGGCAATATCTATATAGATTTTGGCAAAATAGCTGCGTAACAGCATAGCCAGCTCAATGATCTGGTCATTGCGATCCGTCGTGATCAGACCCTGATTGACGAAATGTTTCTCAAGACTGGCCAGAACATTTTCAAGGGTAGGGTGCAATACCTGGATCAGGTCAAAACGCAAGGTTTCCGCACATTTCAGTTCGGAAATTTCCAGTAAAGCACTGAACAGAGACTTGGATGAATTCCCCAATTGCAGGATTGAAATTCCTGCGACCCATTCCTGCAATGCTTTGGCATTTGTAGGACAAAAACTTAGCTGTTCTATGGTGAGTTCAGCCGTTGTCTGAAAAATGTCTGCAGTATGCTTACTCATCTTTATTATTTAACTCAAAAATGTTGAAACCCCAAAAAGCGGTGTCTTATTCTTCTCGCCCGCTATTTCTCGAACTAGTTTAGGAACCAGATACCCCGGTAGGTTCGCTAAAACTTCTGTATAAATCTCATTGATGTGCTCAGCAGGTAAATCAAAATGATGCGCACCTTTTACTTTATCAAGTACATGTAAATAATAGGGCATCACGCCAGCATCAAACAAGCGATAGCTTAAATCAACCAAAACTTGAGCAGAATCATTAACTCCTTTTAATAAAACTGCCTGATTGAGTACCGTGATCTGATGCTGAACCAGCTGATTAAGCTGCTTGCAGGTCAGGTCATCCAGCTCTGATGCATGGTTCGAGTGTACCACTAGAATAATACGTAGCCTACTGTTTTTTAACATGCTTAGTAGCTCTTCGTCGATCCGGTTTGGGATCACAATAGGAACTCGTGAATGTATTCTTAAAAATTTGAGATGTGGTACCGATTCTAGTCGTTCAATCCAGGTTTTTAATTTTCGGTTCGATAAGGTTAGTGGATCGCCACCACTCAGAATTACTTCATTAATATCCGGCTGGCTTTCCAGATATTGTTTGATATTGATCCAGTCCTCATTTTTAGGCAGGTTTTCCTGATAGGGGAAATGGCGTCGGAAACAGTAACGACAGTGGACAGCACAGGCACCAGTTAAAGTCAGTAAAAAACGTGACTTATATTTATGTAGAACACCAGGCTGCTGATTGGCTTGTTCTTCACCTAGGGGGTCGGTGACAAATCCCGGATGATCTTCCAGTTCCAGATGATGTGGCAACACTTGTAATAAAAGTGGATCTAAAGGATTGCCTGGCTGCATTCTGGAAACAAAAGCCCGTGGCACACGTAATTTAAAGGCCTGAGAGGCCAGAAGAGCACCAGATAACAGCTGATCTGGAGAAAGCTGTAAAATCTGTAGTAGTTCCTGTGGATCAGTGATCAGATCACTCAGTTGCGATTGCCAATTTGCTTCTTGATATAAATACTGTGTCATGCCGGAAGATCAAAAAAAGATGAAGGCGATAGCCAGAAGTGCGCAGTTTAGCAGTTTGTCTACAGATGGGAATGTGAAAGCTGGCTAAAATTTCTCTAAACACTATCAGTTTGCTATGGTATGCAAAAGCATAGAGACTTTTATATGCTTGGAAGACTGGTTGTGCACCAGTATTGGAATAGCTGATGCTAAGTTAAGCAGTGTCAGCAAGTTAAAACCGATTTTTTCGTTGCGACTTGGTGTATTGCTCATTTAGAATACGCAACATTAAATGAATGTGCATGTGGCAACTCATGTTCGTGTCAGACTTGCTAAATGACATTGCAACAGCCCATAGCATCAATAGCTTAAAGTTAGTAAGTTTGGAGTGAGCCAATCATGGCCTATTATTCTACGAACGATTTCAAGTCTGGCCTGAAGGTTATGCTTGATGGTAACCCATGTTCAATCATGGAAAACGAATACGTTAAACCAGGTAAAGGCCAGGCGTTCAACCGCGTTAAATTACGTAACCTTCGCAGTGGTAAAGTTTTGGAAAAAACTTTTAAATCTGGTGATTCTCTAGAAGCTGCAGACATCGTAGAAGTAGAAATGGAATACTTGTACAACGATGGCGAAATGTGGAACTTCATGGATCCTGTAACCTTCGAACAGATCGCTGCTGATAAAACAGCAATGGGCGATGCTGCAAAATGGTTAAAAGACGATTCAAATGAAAAATGTACTATCATGTTGTGGAATGGCGTACCTTTAACAGTAAGCCCACCAAACTTCGTAGTATTAAAAATTGTTGAAACTGATCCAGGTGTTCGTGGCGATACTTCTGGCGGTGGCGGTAAACCAGCGAAACTTGAAACAGGTGCAGTAGTACGTGTTCCATTATTCGTTCAGCAAGAAGAAAGCGTTCGCGTAGACACCCGTACTGGTGACTATTTAGAACGTGCATAATGGTCGGAAAATAGACTATTATCAAAGGGGATGACTAAAATCATCCCTTTTTTTATGCCAAAGTCTTAGAGGAATTCGAAAGGAACAAGCGTAAAGTCGCAAGGGAAAACAGCAGTACCTCGAATAAAAAAATCACGCTGATTTATATGCTTCACAAAATGAGGGATTGAATGGAAACTTTACAACAGAAGTCAACCATGACTTCGAAAATCATCTGGCTCCTGGTAGCCATAGTCGGGGCAGTCTCCTTCGGGATACTTGCACTCAGTCGTGGTGAGCATGTGAATGCAGTCTGGCTGGTACTGGCCGCAGCCTGTGTGTACAGCATCGCTTACCGTTTCTACAGTTTATTTATTGCCAATAAAGTTTTTGAACTGAATGCACGCCGTTTAACACCTGCCCATCGTCTGGGTGATGGTCTGGATTATGTGCCGACCAATAAAAGTGTGTTATTCGGTCACCATTTTGCCGCGATTGCCGGTGCGGGTCCTTTAGTCGGTCCAATCCTTGCAGCGCAGATGGGTTATCTGCCAGGCACGATCTGGTTACTGGTCGGTGTGGTACTGGCAGGTGCGGTACAGGACTTCCTGGTACTGTTTATTTCTACCCGTCGTGACGGCCGTTCACTGGGTGAAATGGCAAAACAGGAACTGGGTACCTTTGCTGGTATTATCGTGATGCTTGGTGCGCTGGGTGTGATGATCATCATCCTAGCAGTATTGGCGCTAGTGGTTGTCAAAGCACTGACCAATAGTCCATGGGGTGTATTCAGTATTGCCGCTACGATTCCGATCGCCATCTTCATGGGTATCTACATGCGATTTATCCGTCCGGGTAAAATTGCAGAAGTTTCGATCATTGGTTTCGTATTGATGATGCTTGGCATTATCTATGGTGAAAACGTTGCACAGCATCCATACTGGGGGCAGCTATTTACCTTAACGGGTACTGAGCTGACTTGGGCACTAATCATTTATGGTTTTATTGCATCGGTATTGCCCGTCTGGTTATTACTTGCACCACGTGACTATTTATCGACCTTCCTGAAAATTGGTGTGATTGCCGGTCTGGCGATTGGTATTCTGTTCGCGATGCCGGAAATGAAATTGCCAGCGATTACCAAATTTGTCGATGGTACAGGCCCAGTATTCGCTGGTTCAATGTTCCCATTCCTGTTTATTACCATTGCCTGCGGTGCGATTTCCGGTTTCCACGCACTGGTTTCTTCAGGTACGACACCGAAACTGGTCAACAACGAACGCGATATCCGGATAATCGGTTATGGCGGTATGTTGATGGAATCATTTGTTGCGATCATGGCTTTGATCTGTGCCGCGATTCTTGATCCAGGTGTGTACTTCGCGATTAACTCACCAGCAGCACTACTAGGTACAACCGTAGATACTGCAGCTGAAGCAGTACGTAATCTTGGTTTTGTGGTAACGCCTGAAGCGCTGACTCTCTTGGCTCAGGAAGTAGGTGAGAACTCGATTCTGTCACGTACGGGTGGTGCACCAACTTTCGCGATTGGTATGGCGCATATCATTACCGAAATCTTTAACAGCCGTGAAATGATGGCCTTCTGGTATCACTTTGCAATTCTGTTTGAAGCTTTATTTATTTTGACAGCGGTAGATGCGGGTACTCGTGCATGTCGCTTCATGGTTCAGGATACAGTTGGTATCGTGATTCCTGCGGTAAAACAATCTCATAACTTCTTCGGTAATATGCTGGGTACAGCCGTTGCTGTGGCTGGCTGGGGTTTCTTCGTTTATCAGGGCGTTGTTGATCCATTAGGCGGTATTAATAGCTTATGGCCACTGTTCGGTATTGGTAACCAGATTCTGGCTGCAATGGCATTGATTTTGGGTACTGTGATTTTGTTCAAGATGAAGAAAGAGAAATATGTGTGGGTAACCATTGTTCCAACCGTATTCCTGTTTATTACTTCAATGACGGCAGGCTGGCAGAAGATTTTCCATGAAAATCCAAAGATCGGTTTCCTGGCACAGGCAGAGCGTTTCAATACGGCAATTGCGAATAATGAAATTCTGGCACCAGCGAAAACCCTGGCTGAAATGCAGACTGTTGCAATGTCGAACCAGATCAACGCAGCACTTTGTGGTTTCTTTATGATCGTAGCGTTTGTAATGCTATTTGCTGCGATTGGCGTGATCCGTCGTGCCCTGGCGAGCCCGGTACCAACCGTAAATGAAGCCGAAGCAGTGTATCGCGATCCTGAAGAAATTCAGCCTGCAAAAGGGCATTAAGGAGCGGCGCATGAACTTGAAGTTTGCTAAAGGTGGAAAAGCGGTCATTTATAAGATCATCAAGATGACCGTAATGTCACAAAAAGACCTGATCCTGAACCCGAAAAACTGGTCACGGATTGCGACGTTGTGGCAGCGTTTACAGCAGAGTTTCCGCCTGATGGTGGGCGTGCCGGATTATCAGACTTATCTGGCGCATATGAAAAAGCACCATCCTGATCTGGAAGCGATGGACCCTAAAACATTTTATCGTCACTGTGTAGATTCGCGTTATCCATCTGCCGGTGGAGATATGAAGAAGTGTCCATGCTAATGGATGAATAAAATGAGCGCCTTTCGGGGCGCTTTTTTACGGGCAAATTTTAGGATTCAAACAAGATAAAACAAAATTATGATCTATTTTGACATTGGGAATTTAAATTTTTAAAAGTCTTTACCTTTTAGGTATAAAATCAAATCTCAAAGGTTTTTAATAGCCTGTTATTTCTAATAAATATGCCAAGGAAAATGCAATTTTTCTAAACTTTAATCTTAAAGTTTCAATTGGTTCTTATAGGAAATTTAATCTGCGTCATATAAAATTTCTAAAATTCCTAATTTATTCTGCAGAAATAAAGTCGGCAGATGACTGATCTTTGGGGAATTTTAAAAAACAGTGTATGTTAATCCTACAGCATGTTTTATTAGGGAAAATATTGTGATCTGGGGCATGAAACAAAAAGAAAAGCTGGATATTGCGCACAACAATGATGAGCTTGAACAGAAGCTGGCTGATTATGCCCCCAAGATTCAAAAATTTTTCCAAGAAATTAATGCGATTGTTCTGGATAAACATGCACAGACCAGATTAGCCCTATGCTGTCTTATTGCAGGCGGACACGTATTATTTGAAGATTTACCCGGTTTGGGCAAGACAACATTGGCAAGCAGCCTAGCCTATCTTACAGGACTGAAATTTCAGCGAATTCAGTTTACCAATGACATGCTGGCCAGTGATGTGATCGGTATCAATATGTTTAACCAGAAAGAACATCAATTCGAGTTTAAGCAGGGGCCTATTTTTACCCAGATTTTGCTGGCAGATGAAATTAACCGTTCCAGTCCCAAAACTCAGAGTGCCTTGCTGGAGGCGATGGAGGAAGGCTATGCCACTGTGGATGGGATACGTTATGCATTGCCTAAGCCATTTTGGGTAATCGCGACCCAGAATCCGTTATTTCAAAGTGGCACGTATGCCTTGCCTGAATCCCAACTTGACCGCTTTTTAATGCGTCTGTCTTTAAGTTATCCATCGCGACATGCTGAAAAATTGTTATTACAACAGGAATCCCGTTTTGCCTTGATCGCTAGCTTGGCACATGTATTTACTGAAAATGAAGTGCTGGAATTACAGCAATTGACCCAGCAGATTTTTATCAGTGAAGCGGTTCAGGAATATATGCTAGATCTTGCGGAAGAAACCCGTAAGAAACGCCAAGGCTTATCAACACGAGGTTTGCTGGCGCTTAAACGTGCAGCACAGGCGAATGCCATTATTCAGCAACGTAGCTTCGTAACTCCGGACGATGTACAAGCCGTTTTTGTGGCAGTCGCCGCCCATCGTCTGGGGCTGAGCGATGCAGAAACATTAAATGTGATGCAACAGGTCGCAGTCAGTTAAAGGAGTCCGCTCTTGGATAAAACCTGGCAAAACTGGCTGGCGAAACGCTTTCAATTTTCACAGCAAAAACGACTTTCTCAAAAGGATGTACTGGTCTTTATTTATCAGCAGGGTTATCTGTATCTGGTTTTGATTTTTATCACCTTTATTGCTGGCGTGAACTATGCCAATAACCTGATCTTAGGCTTCTGTTTTCTGATTAGTGCAGTGCTATGTGTCAGCTTCTATCTGACCTTTAAACAGTTGCATGATCTGGATATTGAAATGGTTGCTGAAGACGTCGGACAGGTAGGTCATGCACTCAATTTGCATTTTTATTTTCAGCAAGCCACAGCCCGGCCGCGTTATCTGTATATTAAGGCCGGCAATCAGCTGGAGAAAGTTTATCTGACTGAACAAAAGCAGCATTGGGTGCTGCCTTTTTATGCGGAACGTCGCGGTAAATTTGAGTATCCGGTGATTCAGATCTATTCGGTTTATCCTTTTGGTCTGGTTCGAGCCTGGACCTACCTTTATCATCATCAGTTTGCCTGGGTGGCACCCAAAGCCCAAAATAACACTTCGGAAAATAAGATTTATCAAAATAGCTTTGAACCGGATATGGATGAGTTCCGTGAATTACGAAATTATCAATCTGGAGACTCATTGCAGGCGGTTTCCTGGAAACAGTTTGCACGTGGGCAAGGCTTATATGTCAAAGTCTTTGAACAGTATCAGGATGAACATAGCATTGAGATTCATTATGAACATATGCCTAGCCAGTCGCATGAGGAGAAACTGGGCTTGATGATGGGACTGATTGAGCAATGTGAGCAGCAGCAATGTGCATATGCGTTGCATTTACCTCAGGCAGAATTGCAGCAGGGAGCAGGTGAAGAACAGTTACGTAAGGCCAAACAATTATTGGCTCAGGCATAACGGGTGAATCTATGATTGATGGAAAAATCCGAATTTCGATCGTCTTGACCCTAGGCTTGATCATCCTTGCCCAAGTAGCTTTCATCCCGGTGCTGCTCAGCATTATCTTTGTCATTAGCTTACTGTGTATCTGGATTTTTCTTAAACGGCAAAAGCCATTTCCTAAAATAGGAACTTTTCTTCTCACGGCCTTAGCATTAGGTAGTATTTATCTTAGCCACCAAAGTTTTATTGGAGTGGAGGCAGGTGTTGCAGTTCTTTCCACTTTTTTATTTGCCAAATCACTGGAAACGAAAAACCGGCGGGATCTGATTATCCTGTTTAATTTTGCGCTTTTTGTTGCGGCCAGTTCATTTCTATATAGCCAATCTTTTGGCATGGCTGTTGTGATTATTCTATGCTTATTGAGCTGTCTAATTGGCTTATACCGGATTCAGACCAGTGAGTTTCAGCAGAGTCAGCAATCACCACGTATAGCCTTACAGCAAGATGCCAAATATGTCGGCAGATTTGTGCTTTATGCTCTGCCGTTTTTTATTTTATTATTCATCTTCTTTCCGCGTTTGCCACCGCTTTGGCATATCCCAATTCCAGAAAATAAAGGTATAACCGGAATCGGTGACAGTATGTCACCGGGCGATATTGCTGAATTATCTCAATCTAATGCTCTAGCTTTCAGGATTATTGGTGATGTGAGTAAACTGCCGCCACGTTCAGAGTTGTATTGGCGGGCATTGGTGCTAGATGAATATGATGGACAGCGCTGGACCAGTAGCTTTATTAATCAGCAGCCTTTAATCCGTCAGCCTGGAGAAGTTGTTCCAGTATCCACATCAGGGTGGAATTACCAATATCTGGCTGCTGATCCTTCTGTGTTCTGGGTGATGGGGCTGGAAAAATCGATGCCTTTGGAACGCCGTTATTATAACCGTCAGGATTGGAGTATCGTACCAAGGCGTTTAACCCAACGGGTAGAACCGATTCATCTGCAGTGGCTAGGTAGTCAAAATACTGAAAGTATTTTACCGGCGCAATTTGTTCAGCGACTGAATACCCAGACTCAAGCCCATTTGGATACTCAGGCACAACAGTTGGCACAGCGTTTATATCTACAAAGTGGGAAGGATCCGCGACGTTATATCCGAACAGTTTTGAACTGGTACCAGCAAAATCATTTTGTATATACCCTGAAACCAGGTGTACTCGGCAAAAACCGGATTGATGAATTTCTGTTTAAATCACGGCAAGGTTTTTGTGAACACTATGCTTCCAGTTTTGTGATGCTGATGCGATATGTGGGAATTCCGGCTCGTGTGGTTACAGGTTATCAAGGTGGACAATTGGCACCCGATGGGAAAAGTTGGGAGGTTCGTCAGTTGGATGCTCATGCCTGGACAGAAGTCTGGATTGACCAAAGATGGCAGCGTTTTGATCCTACCGCAATGGTAGCCCCGCAACGTATTGATGATGGGATGCAAAATTTAATCTCGCAAGATGAGCGAGTATGGGCAAGTAATTCTGGTTGGACATCACACCGTAATATATGGCTGACCAAACTAAGAGTCTGGAGTGATTATGCAAGTTACCAATGGCAAAGTAAGGTCGTAGGCTATAATGCCGAATCACAGCAGGGCTGGTTAGCGAAACTGGGCCTAAGTCCAGTCTATTCCAGCGTAATTATTTTAATATCTGGTATTGGCATACTCGTACTGCTTTATATTTTAAAAATCTATTTTAAAAATCGGCAGTTACAGTCACCCTTTGATTACTCCATTCAGCAATTTAATCAGACTTTAAAAAAAGATTTAAAAAGACAACCTGCAGAGACTTTTCACCAATGGATGTTAAGGCTAGCTCAGCAAGTTCAGGATAAAGATCAGTCTGTATTTTTTGAAGCAATCAGACTATTTGAAAAATCAATTTATTCAGGCAGGGAATTCTCAGACCAAGATCTGAAACAATTCAAAGATTTGCTTAAAACTTGTACGTATATATTGAAAATTAAATGAAAAGACTTGTTTTGAGATCGAAAAATTTATAATATGCCAAGCATTCTAGGTGTATAGCTCAGTTGGTTAGAGCGCTACGTTGACATCGTAGAGGTCTCCAGTTCGAGTCTGGATATACCTACCAAGATTCAAAACTAATGTTATAAGGGTTCTAAGCGAAAACAGTAGCTTAAAACCCTTTTTTATGTCCAAAATAAAAATTACCCTTATGTGGATTATCTTTTAAAATAGCTGCTTTTTACGGATTATACGGCTTAATTTATGTCAAGGTTATGACAGGAATTTTGGAGATTACGTCATGAAACTACCTAAGCTAAGAAAAAGCAAAAGACAGGGCTTCCAAATATTCATTTTTATGACACTCGACATGAAGCACTCAACCCTTTGTGAATAATTAGAAATTATCGATTGATGTGCTGGCCCTGATCACTGGGCGTATATCAAGGTGCTTGTAAATACTTACTACATCCGGGATCGAAGATTTTGCTGACATGTTAGAGGCAGCATACGAAAAGCCTTATTCAGTTAATGGGGTAGGGTAACTATGTGGGTAGTGAGGCTGAGGATTTGTGTGTGATACGAGATTGTTAATCTTCAGTTATTGTAAAGTGATGACTTATTAGGTCAGTATTATTTGTATCATATATTATAGAAACTAATACATCATATATAGCAGTTAGCTCATCTAGGCTATTGAAAGCGCTCTTTCTATTTATACGCTTATACATATCAAAAGTATTTTTTTGAACTTCTTCGGCATGGTTAATTTTTTCTTTAGTGGGTGTAATTAACTTTCGAATATCACCTTCTATTACTTCGCTATTCTGATCGAGTGATTTGATAGACCCTTACGACAATTCTAATATTTTTTGTAAATTATTTATTTTTAATACGTTTTTATCCAAAGCTATGAGTAACATATTAACGGATTGTATTTTTAATTCAAATTTTCTTTGTTCATCTGCACGATCTTCCTATTTTTTTTGCAATTTTTATCTGTTCAATTATTTGTCTATAATCAAAAATTGCAGACTTAGCGCTAATATGCCTATCAGAATCTGAATCTGTCCTGAATTGCTCTTAGCCCTTGTCGAAAAACTAACTAAATAATCCAGCATAAAATAGACTTCTTGCGTTAGTCAAAATTTAAACAGCCCAAAGCTACATTTTATAAGGTTTTAGCTAATTCAAAAATTAGGTAAAACGATACTTTCGCAAGAGGTCTAATAAGTCCTTATTGTAAGTTAATCAGCATTCTACCCAAATTTAATTAGAAGATTCTTATTAATTAAACCAACGTACTGGCATCATCTAAAGCCTATTAAACCAATAAAACCAATTTTTTATTTGAATTACGGTCGATACATTTCCAGTGTTTGTAAAGGTAATTAAAAAAATGCACATAATTTAAACTGAAGAAAGAGTAGAACGGTGACTATTATTTAGGTTGTCTTAAGCCTTCAGGATCAACGATCAATTTATCAGTTGCAGATCATAAATTTCGATAGGAAAGAGCAGATCTGTTTCAATTCGCTTTTTAACCCGTACTTATGGAAATTACGGCCATTGATAATTTATTTTCATGATACCCAACATGTAGATAAAAATTGATGGCAAAAAACCGAATTAAGCACACATTAAGTTTATAGGTGAATTTGTTTGATTTTTAATTTAAGTAATTGAATTATAATGCTTAAATTATAGTTTTTGGTAAAATTAAGCAAAATTAGCAAATTAACCTTCTAATGCAAAAATCACATGGTTTGGCAATGTGCCAATTCGAAAAAAGGTTCATTTTCACGTAGAATACTGCTGTCGGTGAATCACACTGACGATCTATACGAATTTTTCAGGCAAAGTTGAATATGTATTGATATTCCTTTGACTAAGGTGCAACCAGCACCACTACTTTCAAAGTTTATTTAAGTAACCGGTTCGCTGAAATTAGGCCAAAAGCCTGATGATCAGAAACTCAATCCAAAGCAAGGGGCTATATATGGCTGGTGGAAAGTCAACAATCATTTACACACTGACCGACGAGGCGCCATTATTGGCGACTTACTCTCTACTGCCGATCATTGAGACCTTTACTAAGCCGGCGGGCGTTGAGATTGTTAAAACAGACATCTCTGTAGCCGCACGCGTACTTGCAGAATTCGCAGACTATCTAAGCGATGAGCAGAAAGTTTCAGATAACCTGGCAGAATTAGGTCGTCTTACCCAAGATCCAGATACTAATATCATTAAACTCCCTAATATTAGTGCATCTGTTGCTCAGTTGACGTCATGTATTAAAGAACTTCAGTCTAAGGGCTATGCACTGCCTGACTATCCAGAAAACCCGACTACTGAAGAAGAAAAAGCAATTAAAGCGCGTTATAGCAAGTGCCTAGGTTCAGCAGTGAACCCAGTACTTCGTGAAGGTAACTCTGACCGTCGTGCGCCGACAGCAGTGAAAAACTACGCTAAAAAACACCCCCATTCTATGGGTGAATGGAAACCTTGGTCACAAACTCACGTTTCTCACATGCAAGAAGGCGACTTCTACCATGGCGAAAAGTCTATGACTTTAGACCGTGCGCGTAATGTGAAAATGGAACTGATCACTAAGTCTGGTGAAACTATCGTTCTTAAGCCAAAAGTTGCGCTTCAAGACGGTGAAATCATCGACTCAATGTTTATGAGCAAAAAAGCGCTTTGCGACTTCTATGAAAAAGAATTAGAAGATTGTAAAGAAGCTGGCATCCTGTTCTCTTTACACGTTAAAGCGACCATGATGAAAGTGTCACACCCGATCGTATTCGGTCACTGTGTGCGTATTTACTACAAAGATGCATTTGAGAAACACGGTAAACTGTTCGACGAGCTAGGCATTAACGTAAATAATGGTATGGCTGGTCTTTACGAAAAAATCGAATCTTTACCGACTTCTTTACGTGAAGAAATCATTGAAGATCTTCACGCATGTCAAGAACACCGTCCAGCACTTGCGATGGTTGATTCAGCAAAAGGTATTACTAACTTCCATTCTCCAAACGACGTGATTGTAGATGCTTCTATGCCTGCAATGATCCGTACTGGCGGTAAAATGTGGGGTGCTGATGGTAAACCTTACGACTGTAAAGCAGTCATGCCTGAATCTACTTTCGCACGTATTTACCAGGAAATGATCAACTTCTGTAAATGGAATGGTAACTTCGACCCACGTACTATGGGTACGGTTCCTAACGTTGGTCTAATGGCTCAAAAAGCTGAAGAATACGGTTCTCACGACAAGACTTTCGAAATTCCAGAAGCGGGTGTTGCGAACATCACTGACCTTGAAACAGGTGAAGTGTTGATGTCTCAAAATGTGGAAGAAGGTGATATCTGGCGTATGTGCCAGGTGAAAGACGCACCGATCCGCGACTGGGTGAAACTGGCTGTGACTCGTGCACGTAACTCTGGCATGCCTGCTATCTTCTGGCTTGACCCGTACCGTCCACACGAAAACGAACTGATCAAAAAAGTTCAAACATACCTGAAAGACCACGATACTGAAGGCCTGGACATTCAAATCATGTCTCAAGTACGTGCGATGCGTTATACACTTGAACGTGTTGCTCGCGGTCTGGATACGATTTCTGTAACTGGTAACATCCTGCGTGATTACCTGACTGACTTGTTCCCAATCATGGAACTGGGTACTTCTGCGAAAATGCTGTCTATCGTGCCTTTAATGGCAGGTGGCGGTATGTACGAAACTGGTGCTGGTGGTTCTGCACCTAAACACGTACAACAATTGGTAGAAGAAAACCACTTACGTTGGGATTCTCTAGGTGAGTTCTTGGCATTGGCTGTTTCTCTGGAAGAAATGGGCATTAAAGAAAACAATGCACGTGCGAAACTGCTTGCGAAAACACTGGATGCTGCGACTGGTAAATTGCTTGACAATGACAAGTCTCCATCACGTCGTACTGGCGAGCTAGACAACCGTGGTAGCCACTTCTACCTAGCTAAATTCTGGGCTGAAGAACTTGTAGTGCAAGACGAAGATGCAGAATTGAAAGCGAAATTTGCACCGATCGCTCAATCTCTTGCTGAAAATGAAGAGAAGATCGTAAGCGAATTGAATGCAGTTCAAGGCCAATCTGTAGATATCGGTGGTTACTATGCAGTTGACCCTGCGAAAGTAAATGCTGTAATGCGTCCAAGTGCTACATTGAACCAAATCATTGAATCACTAAACGCTTAATCAGACTGTACTAGCTTTAAAGCTCGTAAAGTGAATAAAACCGGTGCTTAGGCGCCGGTTTTTTATTGTTTTTAGATATACATTTAGATAAGAAATGAAGAAAAGACATTCCAGTTAAGTTTCTGATCTATCATCATTTGATTAAATGATCGAGATGATTAAAAAATAATTCTGAACTTGTTATATTGATTACGCTATATTAAAAAAGGTTTTATTGACCTGGGTAGGGTAGAGCCATGAGTAATCAGATATTCATACAGCAGACTTTTGATGGTCCGGTGGATATTGTTGGCGATATTCATGGTGAGATTGATGCGCTACAACAATTGTTAGAAGTATTGGGCTACGATCTGCAAGGTCGTCATCCTGAACAGCGTAAACTGATTTTTGTCGGGGATCTGTGTGATCGTGGACCAGACAGTATCGCTGTCATCAGACAGGTTAAAACCTTAATAGAAAATGGCAATGCGCAATGCATTCTGGGTAATCATGAAATCAACCTGTTAACCGATACGCTACGGGAAGGCAATGGCTGGTTTTTTGGTTCACCGCATCAGGATGATCTCAAAACTTTTGATTCAGTTCAGGCTTCAATTCAGGATCGTGCATGGATTCTAGAATTTCTAAACAGCCTGCCTTTGGCTCTAGATGCACCCCATTTAAGAATTGTGCATGCTTGCTGGGATACGCAGGCAATTCAACAATTGAAATCTGTTCCTTTTAATTCAATCAGACAGGCTTATGATTATTTTGTCCTGAAAAATGAGCTTGAGTTGCAGACGTTAGGCTTTGATGAATATATCCAGAGCGAACAGCAGCAATATCAGGGGCAATTCAAGGATCCAGCAGCTAGCATTCCCTTATTAAAATATATCGCTGAGAAAGAGTTACGCGACCAGATGCAAAATCCGATTCGTACCTTAAGCTCAGGCGCAGAGAAAATTGCGCAACGTCCAGTCTATGCAGGGGGACGCTGGCGCATGATTGATCGTTTGCCATGGTGGGAGTGTTATACAGATACGATACCTGTCGTGATTGGCCATTATTGGCGAAACTTTAAAACCACCGAAGAAAAATCCGGTCTGTTTAAGCATATTGATGCCCTGCAATGGTTTGGACAGCAGCAGAATGTATTCTGTGTGGACTATTCAGTAGGCAGGCGTTATCGTGACCGACAGCAACAGGCTGAGTATGCTCATCATCTTGGGGCTTTAAGACTGCCTGAAAATCTGGTGATTTTTGAAGATGGCCAGCAGTATTTCACTCAAAAAATGACGTAAAAAAAGCAGCCACGAAGACTGCTTTTTTAATGAAATTAGCGGATCATTCCACTTCTACAATTTCAAAATCGTGGGTGATTTCGACACCACCATCAGACAGCATTTTGCTGGCAGAGCAGTATTTCTCAGCAGAAAGCTCTACCGCTTTAGCGACTTGTTTCTCTTTGATGCCTTTACCGCTGACCACAAAGTGTAGATGGATTTTGGTAAATACTGCAGGAATTGTATCGGCGCGTTCTGCTTTTAATTCACAGCGAACATCAGTAATTTCCTGACGTGCTTTCTTTAAAATTGTCACAATGTCAAAAGAAGCACAACCGCCCAGACCGGTTAAAATCAGTTCCATTGGGCGAGAACCACGGTTTTCACCGCCATATTCAGGTGAACCATCCATGATGATACTGTGACCACTTTGAGTTTTTGCTTCAAAAGCAACATTCTCTATCCAATGAACACTCGTTTGCATTGCAACTACCTAAAAAAAGCTATAAATTTACGAAGTAACTGTACACTAACATAAATTGGGTTGATAAGGAATTTCAATCCCACTGTGTGACAAGTTCACATTAGGTCTTGTGCGATCTATAAATTATCCATATTCGGAACTGTAAGCATGACTTCAAACTTTTCACAATTAAGCACAGACGCACTTTCGCCGGGGCAACTACCTGAATCAGTGAAAGCGTTATTAAAACGTGCATATATCAATCGCTATCCAAAACGTACCACGATCGTGGATGCAGGATCAGAATCTAAATCTCTGTATTTAATTCTGAAGGGGTCTGTGTCTATCATTCTTCGTGAAGATGATGAACGTGAGATTGTGGTCGCTTATTTAAATGCGGGAGACTTCTTTGGGGAAATGGGTCTTTTTGAAGTAAATCCACAGCGTACTGCAGAAGTGCGTACTCGTGATGTCTGTGAAATTGCTGAAATTACCTATGAAAACTTTCATGAAATTAGCAAACAATATCCAGATCTAAGCTATGCAGTTTTTGCCCAGCTGGTTCGCCGTCTGAAAAATACCACACGTAAAGTGACTGACCTGGCATTTATCGATGTGTCTGGTCGTATTGCACGTTGTCTGATTGACCTGTCATCTCAGCCAGAAGCGATGATCTTGCCAAATGGTCGTCAGATCCGTATTACCCGTCAGGAAATTGGCCGTATTGTTGGCTGTTCACGTGAAATGGTTGGTCGTGTGCTAAAAACTCTAGAAGAACAGGGCATGATTGAAGCCGATGGTAAGGCGATTCTGATTTTTGATGCATCGCTGGAAGAACCTGAAGTAGTAGCTGCTGGCGAGTTCGAGGACGAATAAGTCAAAAGCGTGATAAAAAGCAAATCTTCGGGTTTGCTTTTTTTATTCCTGTTTAAAAATTTCAGCCTGATTCAGAACATAACAAATTGGCACAAGCTTGTTAGAAAAGATGATTTAAGTCCGTCTTATAATTCCGCTAGGCTATAGCAGACTTGCTCTTGATAAATAACAGATAAACTTAAAGGATATTTTTATGCAATTCAGACCATTGGCGGATACGGGAATCTTATTGCCAGAAATCTGTTTGGGCACCATGACTTTTGGTGAGCAGAATACTCAGGAAGAGGCTTTTCAGCAATTAGACTATGCCTTGGATCAAGGTTTATATTTCTGGGATACCGCAGAGATGTATCCGGTGCCACCCAAGCCAGAAACGCAGGGTGCAACTGAACGCATTATTGGTAACTGGATTGCTTCACGTGGTGGTCGTGACAAACTATTTTTAGCTTCGAAAATTGCGGGCCCGTCACAAGGTGGTAGTCATATCCGTGATGGCCAGACCAAGTTCGTGGCTTCGGAAATTACATCAGCAATTGATAATTCATTGTCGCGTTTGCAAACTGATTATATCGATCTGTACCAATTGCACTGGCCACAGCGTGCGACCAATTTCTTTGGCAAGTTGGGTTATGGCAATGCAGAAGCTGCAGATGATCGTGCCGTAACGAATCTGGAAGAAACCCTGACTGCTTTGCATGACGAAATTAAGAAAGGTCGTATCCGTTATATTGGCTTGTCCAATGAAACACCTTGGGGCACCATGAAGTTCCTGCATCTGGCAGAGAAATTGGGACTTTCTAAATTTGTTAGCGTGCAAAATCCGTATAGCTTGCTGAATCGGACTTATGAAATTGGTATGTCGGAAATTGCCAAATACGAAGGTGTAGGTTTGCTGGCTTATTCTCCACTGGCATTCGGTTATCTGACTGGTAAATTCCGCAATGGTGCACGTCCAGCCAATGCACGTGTGACTTTATTTTCACGTTTTAGCCGTTATAGCAATCCGGAAAGCGAGTGGGCCGTCGAGCAGTATGCACAACTGGCTGAGCAGCATGGCCTGACCTTAACCCAGTTGTCACTGGCTTTCATTAAACAGCAGTTCTTCGTGACCAGTACTATTATTGGTGCGACCAACTTGGATCAGCTCAAGGAAAACATTCAGGCGTTTGACGTGAATCTTTCTGAAGAAGTCTTGCAGGGCATTGAAACCATTCACCGTCAGCAACCCAATCCGGCACCATAATTGTTCAAGTGTTCTCTTTAAATGCCCTTCAAGTGAGGGCATTTTTGTTTCAATAAAGGATCAAATTTAATGATAAACAACATAGCGAGAAAAGGATAAAGGCAGCATAATCAAAACAAGATTCATCAATAGGATTTAATAAAAATGAATAATGAAACGGATATTTCTAAATCCCAAGTATTAGCCAAAGCTATATTCAACTTAGCTAAACAGTTGCAATTGCAAGAATCCGAGCTTGCATTAGTTCTGGATCTATCTGAAGCAGAATTATCGTCAATCATAAATCAAAAAGAATTAGAACCAGATACTACCGCAGGTAAAAGAGCAATAACTTTAATCAATATCTATCAAGCGTTATTTGGTATGAATGGTGGGGATCTGAGCTGGATGCGCCAGTTTATCAATTCACCTAACAAGCTTTTGGATCAGCAAATACCAAGATCCTTGATGCAAACAGAATATGGTTTGAGTGCAGTATTGCGATTACTAGGACGCTTGCAACCGCACTAAAGGTCTTTCTCTATTTTCTACCCATCCGAAAAATAGCAGAGTAAATTAAATCAGATATTCATTATTGATCTTCACTTTAAAAATTCTACTTTCGCTCACTTGAAATATTTTCATTGAATACCAATATTAATACTGATAACTATTTCTTTTATTTAATTAAATTTTTGAAAAATATATAAAAAATTATTTGAAATTTTATTTCCAGCACCCATATATCCATCAAGTAGAAAATTTGTTGTGAGGAATAACAAGAATGCGTTTTGAGAAATTTACCAATCGCTTACAGCAAACCCTTTCCGATGCGCAATCTCTGGCAATGAGCAAGGATCATGCTGCCATTGAAGGGATTCACATCTTATCCACCTTGATGGAAGAAGCATCGAATGTGAGCTTGCTGCAACAGGCAGGAGCGAACCTGCGTGACCTGCAAAGCAAAGTACAAACTGCGCTGAACAATGTAGCTACGCTCGGTAATCCCTCTGCCGATATCAATATCAGTCAGGAAGCAGCCAAAGCCCTGCATCTGGCGGACAGTTATGCACAGAAAGCAGGAGATGAATTCCTGTCCACTGACT
Organism: Acinetobacter sp. NIOH-H-8; assembly: GCF_046635365.1. Lineage (NCBI taxonomy): Bacteria > Pseudomonadati > Pseudomonadota > Gammaproteobacteria > Moraxellales > Moraxellaceae > Acinetobacter > Acinetobacter sp. NIOH-H-8. The sequence goes on along the minus strand of NZ_JBHDVN010000020.1, from coordinate 31,537 downwards.
GGGTATTACTGGCACTTGCAGAAACGGGTGCAACTAAAACCTTATTAAATAGTGTTGGCGTAAAAACTGAAACTTTACGACAGGTCATTAATCAAATTCGAGGCGATGAAAAAGTCATGAGCAATAATCATGAAGATCAACGGGACTCACTGAATAAATATACGATTGATTTAACTGAACGTGCCATGGCTGGCAAACTGGACCCGGTGATTGGTCGTGATGATGAAATCCGTCGTACAATTCAGGTGCTGTCACGCCGTACCAAAAACAACCCGGTACTGATCGGTGAGCCAGGTGTCGGTAAAACTGCGATTGTCGAAGGTCTGGCACAACGTATTGTTAACGGTGAAGTTCCTGAAGGCTTGAAAGGCAAACGTGTATTATCACTGGACTTAGGTTCATTGCTGGCAGGTGCCAAATATCGTGGTGAGTTCGAAGAACGTCTGAAAGCCGTTCTGAAAGATCTGGCTAAACATGAAGGCGAAATCATCCTGTTCATTGACGAGCTGCATACATTGGTCGGTGCCGGTAAAGGCGATGGCGCCATGGATGCGGGTAACATGCTGAAACCTGCATTAGCGCGCGGTGAACTACGCTGTGTCGGTGCAACGACTCTGGATGAATATCGTCAGTACATTGAAAAAGATGCAGCTTTAGAGCGTCGTTTCCAGAAAGTGCTGGTGGATGAACCAAGCGTGGAAGATACCATTGCGATTCTGCGTGGTCTGAAAGATCGTTATGCAACTCACCATGGTGTGCAGATTCTGGATTCTGCAATCATTGCTGCGGCGAAAATGTCGCATCGTTACATCACAGATCGTCAATTGCCGGATAAAGCCATTGACCTGATTGATGAAGCAGCATCTCGTATCAAAATGGAGCTGGATTCTAAACCTGAAGCGCTGGATAAACTCGAACGCCGTCTGATCCAGTTGAAAATGCAGCTTGAAGCGGTGAAAAAAGATGCAGACTCTGGTGCGCAGGGCGAAGTGAAACACCTGGAAGAGCAGATTGCCACTGTAGAGAAAGAGTACAGCGAACTGGAAGAAATCTGGCGTGCCGATAAAGCGCTGGTAGCAGGCAACAAAGATATTCAGGTGAAACTGGATCAGGCTCGCATTGCGCTGGAAAAAGCCCAGCGTGAAGGTGATCTGGCTGAAGCAGCACGTTATCAGTATGGTGTAATTCCAGAGCTGCAAAAACAGCTGGAACGCATTGAAGTGGCTGAAGAAAGTGAAGCGCCAAAATTGCTGCGTGACAAAGTCACTGACAATGAGATCGCTGAAGTAGTCAGTGCTGCGACCGGTATTCCTGTAGCGAAAATGCTGCAAGGTGAGCGTGATAAACTGCTGCATATGGAAGAATTCCTGCATAACCGTGTTGTTGGTCAGGAAGAAGCCGTAGTGGCTGTATCTAATGCTGTGCGCCGTTCACGTGCTGGCTTGTCCGATCCTAACCGTCCAAGTGGTTCATTCCTGTTCTTAGGCCCAACAGGTGTGGGTAAAACAGAATTGACTAAAGCTTTGGCGAACTTCCTGTTCGACAGTGACGATGCCATGATCCGAATCGACATGTCCGAATTTATGGAAAAACATTCGGTGAGCCGCTTGGTCGGTGCACCTCCGGGCTATGTCGGTTATGAAGAAGGTGGTGTGCTGACTGAAGCGGTGCGCCGTAAACCATATAGCGTGGTGTTATTCGATGAGGTCGAAAAAGCGCATCCGGATGTATTTAACATTCTGCTGCAAGTGCTAGATGATGGTCGTTTGACTGACTCGCAAGGTCGTGTGGTGGACTTTAAAAATACCGTGATTGTGATGACTTCGAACCTGGGTTCACAGGATGTCCGTGAACTGGGCGATAAAGCAACTCGTGAAGAAGTCCGTACAGTGGTGATGAATGCGGTATCGGAACATTTCCGTCCAGAGTTTATCAACCGTATTGATGAGCTAGTGGTGTTCCATGCACTGGAAAAAGACCAGATCCGTGGTATTGCCGATATCCAGTTGAACCGCTTGCGTCAACGTCTGGCAGAACGCGATATGCGTCTGTCTGTGGATGACAGTGCTTTCGATCAGTTAATCGAAGCTGGTTTCGATCCGTTGTATGGTGCGCGTCCATTAAAACGTGCGATCCAGCAACGTATTGAAAATGGTTTGGCACAAAGCATCCTGGCAGGTGAGTTTGGCCCTGGTGATACTATCGTCGTTCGAGGTGAAAGCGGCGAGCTGGTCTTTGAAAAAATGAAACTCAGCTAATAGAAGTTCTCCTCGCAACAAAAAAACCCAGCCTAGGCTGGGTTTTTCTTTATCTTATATTCACACCTTACATTTTTGGATGAGTAATTTTCCAGGCACGGTGAATTTTCTGGTTACGCTTGAAGTCTGGACCAATGGTTTCATGCGTAATTTCTTCCACGTCATATAAACCTTCAATCATTTCATCCATTTCGAAACCACGGTAGTTGTTCGAGAAATACAACGTACCGTCAGTGGTTAAACGGTTCATGGCACGTTTCAATAAAGAGACGTGGTCACGCTGAACGTCGAAAGTCCCGTAGAATTTTTTCGAGTTAGAGAATGTCGGTGGATCGATAAAGATCAGGTCATATTGTTCATGACCTTCTTTCAGCCATTCAAAACAGTCAGATGCAAAGAATTGATGTTGTTGATCGGCATGGTATACAGTCAGGCCGTTCAGAACAAAGTTCTCTTTTGACCAGTTCAAATAAGTATTAGATAAATCGACACTGGTGGTACTCGCTGCACCACCTAAAGCTGCATGTAAGCTCGCCGTAGAAGTATAACTGTACAGATTCAGAAAGTGTTTACCTTTGGCTTCTTTGGCAATACGCAGACGCATCTGACGGTGATCCAGGAATAGACCGGTATCCAGATAATCGGTCAGGTTGACCAGAATCTTAGCTTGGCCTTCCTGTACGATAAAGCGCTTAGACGCTGTACTTTGTTTGGTGTACTGGTTCTTACCTTCCTGACGGGCACGAGTTTTAATAAAGATGGCATCACGGCCTAGACCAGTCACAGCACGAATCGCTTGCAATGCCAGGTTAAAACGCTTTTTGGCTTTTTCTGGATCAATTTTCTTCGGAGGCGCATATTCCTGCACATGCAGACGTTCGCCATACAGGTCGACTGCTACGTTAAAGTCTGGTAAGTCGGCATCATACAAACGCAGGCAGTGAATATTTTCTTTTACCACCCATTTTTTCAGGGTTTGCATATTCTTGGTCAGGCGGTTAGCAAATTCCATCGCACCTTCGATCGGCTCGAATTGTTGCGGCTGCCAGCTTTCCAGGAAAGGACGTGTGACTGCTGCCGGTTTTACTGTACCAAAACGGATATAGATTGGCAGTTTACCGTTCATCAAACGCAGAATTTGCGGGTCATTGAACGCCAAGACATCGGCCTGTTCCACCTGAGCAGCAATGACTGCCGCTTTCTGATTCGGGAAATTCTTTTGTAGCAGATTAGACAGACCCAGATACAAGGCACGGTTAGATGCCTTATCACCCAGACGCTCACCGTACGGCGGGTTGGTGACGAAGAAGACTTTTTTGCCTTCCGCCTGGAAATCTGGCCAGTCATTTAAAGTACGCTCTTCGATCTTGATCTGGTCAAGCGCAGATTCAAAACCTGCAGCAATAATGTTCTGTTTAGTGGCTTTTACCGCTTCCCAGTCGGCATCAAAGGCATAGAATTTTGGTAATGGGTTTTCTAGCGCAGCTTTATGACGTTCAGCCGCTTCAGCTTTAATCCCCATCCATAATTCATGGTCATGACCATTCCAGCCATTAAATCCGAAACGACGCACCAGACCCGGGGCACGGTCAGTCAGAATCATCAGTGATTCAATAATAAACGTCCCTGAACCACACATTGGATCAACCACAATATCCGGGTTGATGTCTTTCAGGCCGCCTTTTTGCAGGATCGCAGCCGCCAGGTTTTCCTTGATTGGTGCTTCAGTCATAAAGCGGCGATAGCCACGTTTATGCAGAGAATCACCAGATAAATCTAAACAATAAGTGTGTTCTTTTTTACCGGCCAGAATGTACATGGTAATTTCTGGCTGTTTGGTATCAATACTTGGACGTTTGCCCACAGCTTCCATAAAGGAATCGACGACACCATCTTTGGCACGTAGAGTTGCAAACTGGGTGTTGACCTTAATATCACGTTCAACGTGCAGACGAATCGCAAAGGTGCTTTGTGGTGCAAAAATCAGTGACCAGTCGAAGCTCATCGCACCTTCATAAAGCTCTTCTGCAACATCACGCGCATCGTGGGAGAATTCGATTTCATGCGTGTGAATTGGCATCAGGACACGAGAAGCCAGACGAGACCACATACAGATGCGGTAAGCATTTTCAAGCGTACCTTTGAAGGTCAGACGACCTGGGAAACGTTCAATATCCTGAACACCTAAACCTTTGATTTCTTCTTCTAATAAGGTTTCCAGACCATCGGCACAGGTGACCCAATAATTGCTTAAACGTGAAGAGGTATTCATAAAATAGAGAGACCGGAAAAGAATAAATAAAAAACTGCGCTCAGTTTAGCGTATTTTGCCTGTTAAAGCTTTGGAAATTTTTTAAATTCGAGCATATGTAGCCTAGTGTTACTCCTCCTAAAAAGCGCTAAATGTTGACTTAAAAAGTAAACTAAAAATTGACGAGAGATGTAAAATTACAAAATACCAAGAATGAAAATATTTTGAATAAAACTTTTATTTTACAGATGGATATGTAATGGGTATTAAACTAATTCGCAATCTAGATCTTCAATTGCGGCCATGTTGTATGTGTAGTTTAGAAAGATAAATAATCGGGTTAATGATGTGATGGATCTGATACAGGGTCGTTTATATACACCTCATGGCATCAGCATTACTTTAAAAAGTAAAAGCTAAAATTTGGTCATTCATGTTAAGTGATCGAAACTAAGAATTGACTAGCTAGACGAGGAGTGAATCTAAAACAAAAAAGACGCTGAGCTAATATTGCTCAGGGGTAGATCAGTTTTCATTCATATCAATTTATAACTCACATAACTTATTTATTAATTTTGGTACGTTTATTGCTCTATCTAATATCAATGAAGCTGTAATGCTGAGGGGAATCATTACAGCTTCATCTTTATTTTTAATTATTATTTCGGAGGGGTTTAGATGTTGGATCTTCAATTACGCAGGAATGAAGCATTTTCAATCGCTACCTTGATCTATGCACGGTTAAGACGAGTAACTGGGCGAGTGATTGATGCCATGTATCTTGCAGAAAATATCCACTATGCAAAGCATGTGATTGGGCTGGCAGAGCAGACTGAAGATCCTGAATTATTACATCTAATCAACCGTTTAAAAACCACTCTGGATTTATCGTCATTTTCAGAACTGCAGGCTGAAGAACAGGCGGAAAAGGAACTGATTTCTGTGGAACCAAGTGAAGAAGATATCTATCGCGCACAGGTTTCACATCATTATATTGGCGCATTGCGCTAATTGGGGGATTGGGTGTGGATGCTCCAGACTGAAGCACTCATGTTTAAATGAAAAACAAGCATATAGATAGACAGGTTAAATTATCTTATTGAAAAAATACATGGGAATTTAAATTTCCATTCTTATTACCGAGATGGTTTTTGTACAACCGAGCTCTTTATCAACTATAAAGATTCGCTAATCTCTGTATAATACGTTGACTTAACGTATAAGGAATCTCTCATGCACTTGGCGGCATTGCATACACCGAGCCAGATTCAACTCAACAAAGCAGGTAATCTTAAACATTTCCTGACCATCGAAGGTCTTTCTAAAGAAACTCTTACAAAAATACTGGACACTGCGTTGTCCTTTTTTAATGACCAAAATCAGCTGATCACCAATAATTTGCTCGAAGGCAAAACGGTGATGAACCTATTTTTTGAAAATTCTACCCGAACGCGTACTACTTTTGAGGCAGCGGCCAAACGTCTGTCTGCCAACGTGCTGAATATCGATATTGCCCGTTCAAGTACCTCTAAAGGTGAAACTTTACGTGATACCTTGTGGAATCTTGAGGCTATGGCGGCAGATATTTTCGTGGTACGTCATTCATCTTCAGGTGCAGCACACTTTATTGCCAAAGATGTTTGTCCGAATGTCGCTATTATTAATGCAGGGGATGGTCGTCATGCCCATCCAACTCAAGCGATGCTGGATATGCTGACTATTCGCCGCGAGACTAACAAAAAATTTGAAGATATGTCGATTGCTATTATTGGCGATATCAAGCATTCGCGTGTAGCACGTTCAGATGTGGCGGCACTGCAAACCTTAGGTTGTAAAGATATTCGCGTGATTGCACCGAATACGTTGTTGCCATACGGTTTTGATGACTACAGTGAAGATGTACGCCTGTTCAATAATATGGAAGATGGCATCAAAGACTGTGATGTGATCATTACCTTGCGTATTCAAAACGAGCGTATTGATTCGCCAGCGCTGTCTTCTCAGGCTGAATTCTATAAAATGTATGGCCTGAATAAAGAACGTCTTGCCCTGGCCAAGCCGGATTGTATCGTGATGCATCCAGGACCAATGAACCGCGGTGTGGAAATTGATTCCAGCATTGCAGACGGTCCACAATCCGTGATTCTGAAACAGGTCACTAACGGGATTGCTGTACGTATGGCGGTACTGGCACTGGCGATGCAGGGGCAGTTACAGGAACAGGGTTTGATTGAAGCGATTGCGGTATAAGGAATAAGTCATGACTATTGTAAAAATTGAAAATGTCCGTGTTCTAGACCCAATCCAAAACACTGATTCAGTCGAAACGGTTTATCTGGAAAATGGTAAACGTATTGCAGAAACTGCTAACGTCTCTGAAACCATTGATGGACAGGGCAAATGGCTGATGCCAACTATGGTGGACTTATGTGCTCGTTTACGTGAACCGGGCCAGCAGCAACACGGGACTTTAAAGTCTGAAGGTAAGGCCGCACGTGAAAACGGGATTCTGCATGTATTTACCCCGCCAGATTCCAAACCGATTGTGCAGGATAATGGTGCGCTGATTCATGGTCTGGTTGAAAAAGCTATGCTGGATGGTGGTATTTATCTGCAGGTGATCGGTGCACAGACTCAAGGTCTGCAAGGTCAGCAACCGGCCAATATGGCAGGTTTGAAAAAGGGCGGATGTACTGCGGTTTCTAATGCCAGTGCGCCGTTTGCCAATGATGATGTGGTATTGCGTACACTTGAATATGCAGCAGGATTGGACCTGACTGTAGTATTCTATGCAGAAGAGCCGCAAATTGCCAAAGATGGTTGTGTGCATGAAGGCTTTATTGCTTCGCGCCAAGGTTTGCCAATGATTCCATCGCTAGCGGAAACTGTGGCCATTGCCAAATACCTGCTCATGATTGAAGCAACTAAAGTACGCGCTCATTTCGGTTTGTTATCTTGTGGTGCATCAGTAGAACTGATCCGTATTGCTAAAGAAAAAGGTCTGCCAGTAACTTGTGATGTCGCAATGCACCAATTGCATCTGACTGACCATCTGATTGATGGCTTTAACTCTCTTGCACACGTGCGTCCACCATTACGTTCTGAATCTGACAAAGAATTACTGCGTCAGGGCGTAAAATCTGGTGTGATTGATGCGATCTGTACCCATCATGAACCCCTGAGCAGCTCTGCCAAAATGGCACCCTTTGCGGAAACACAGCCTGGCTTTACCGCGTTTGATACCTACGTACCGTTCGGTATCCAACTAGTGAATGAAGGCTTTTTTACGCCGTTGGAATGGGTGGAGAAAGTCACAGTTGCTCCTGCGAAAGTCGCCAGTATGTTTGAGCGTTGGAAAGCGGAAGCAGGCTGGGTACTGGTTGATCCAGAACAGGAGTGGACATTAAGCAAAGAAACGATCGTTTCTCAAGGTAAAAATACACCACTGCTCAATCAAAAAGTGAAAGGTAAAGTGCTGCAAACTTTTATTGCTGCATAACACTTACATTTCGCGTTTACAAAAAGTCAGCTTCGGCTGACTTTTTTATATCTTAAATAAAATACTAGAAAAGTTAGCCCTACATAAACAGTGAAACTTTATGATATCAGTACAATTATTAACATTCCAAAGAGGGTGGGTCGCTACACTGATTAAATATTAAACATTATAAATCAGAATAATGGTGATCTTGATGAATACAGATTTAATTGAACGTTTAAAGAGTGATGTGACCGCCATTGTGCTGCAAGGTGAAACAGAACATCTATTTGCCAAGGATCAGGCCTTAGCCCAATTCTATCCTGTATTGTTAAGTATTCTTCGTGCAAGACCGGCCTGGATTGAAAGTCTGGGTCAGCAACTTAATCCCAAGATTGATGAATTATTTAATAATAATCCGACCCTAAAACAACAATTCCTGGCTCAGTTAGATTCAACTGCACCTCAAGATGAAATTGAACAGACCCTGAACCGGGCAATTGTTCCAACCATGAATTTCTTGCAGGCAGAAGCAGGTGCACCCACTGCTGAAGCAGTAGGCCATTTGTTAGATACCCATGCAGACTCGATTCAACGGGCATTACCAGTATGGGCCGGTCCTATACTGGCATCTTTAGGCGTATCTCCGCTGGCAGGACAAAATCTGAACCGCGCACCGGGTCTGGCTTCCGAACCGGAAGCAGAACCAGTACTGACTGAAGAGAAAAAGGCAGTGGTGTTCTGGCCTTTTATTCTCCTCGTGATTATTGCTGCAATTATCTTATTATTCTTCCGTGGATGCCTGCGTGATGATGATCCGGATGAATTACGAAATGCTCAGGCAGTAAGCGAAGCTGCTGCAACAAATCCTGCAATTCTAAAAATCAGCACCGGTAGTCAGGGTGAAATTGTCAACTGTCAGGTACAGATGAATGATCCGAAATATATGCAAATTCTGCAAAATGAAATTAAACAGATCTTTAATTACAGTATTGGCTGTGGCGCAGTAGCCAATGAAAATTACCACTCAGAATTTATTGATCAGGATACAATTCCATCCGTATTAAAATTACTGCAAGGCATGTCAAATGTGACTTTGACTTGGGCAGGTAATCAGGTGTCTGTACAGGCAGCGAACAGTGCAGATGCACAGCGTCTGGCGGGTCAGATTCGTGGTCTGGCTAAAAATGTAGAAGTTGTGATCCAAAAAACAGTTGATATGGATGAGGCGATCAATACAGCCAATACCGAGGCAAAAAAAGCTTTAGACGAACTTCAGATGGAAAATATTGAGGCGTTAGATGTTGCAACTGCCTTAAACCTGCAAATTATTCATTTCGCGACAGGTTCCACCGAAATTCCTGAAGTGAATAAAAGCTTGCTGGATCAGACCGCAGCTTTATTACAATATGCCAAAGATGTACGTCTAACCGTGATGGGCCATACTGATACGGAAGGCAGCAGCACTCAAAATCAGGAGCTGTCTTTAAAACGTGCTCAAGCCATTGTGAATTATCTGGTGCAGAAAGGGGTGAACCCGGCGCAGTTACAACCAGTAGGTATGGCGGCGAATCAGCCTGCTCAATCGAATGCGACTTCGAACGGTCAGTATCAAAACCGTCGTGTAACTTTTGAAGTTATGAGTACTGAAGATGGTCGTGTCCATACTGTAGATAATGAAGGCGTAGTTGAAAAGAAAGCCAGCTAAATAATTCTTTCATCATAAAAAAGGACGAATGATTCGTCCTTTTTTATTTATTATGAATTAAGAGAAGACAGGTGGGGTATAAGTCAAAGTTCTTCCGAGGAACCAGAGTAAGAACAGTACCAACGGAAGATGAAAGACCAGTTGTGTCACTGTAAAGCCAATTACATCTTTAGCCTTTAATTTCAAGATTCCCAGCATGGGGAGCATAAAGAAAGGATTGATCAGATTGGGTAAGGCTTCGGCTGCATTATAGATCTGGACAGACCAGCCCAGATGTACTTTCAGGTCATGTGCGGCCTGCATCACATAAGGCGCTTCAATAATCCATTTTCCTCCACCAGAAGGAATGAAGAAGCCTAGAATCGCAGAATAAATTCCCATAACGATGGCAAAGGTTTCCTGCGACGCAATCGACACGAAGAATTCGGCGATATAATGTGACAGGGAAAGATCAGCAGAATTCAGGGCATTGGTCATCATAAAGGCAATACTGCCATAAAGCGGAAACTGGATCAGCACCCCTGAAATGGCCGGCACAGCTTTGGATACGGCATTGAGAAAATTACGTGGTGTACCATGTAGGGCTACACCTAAAATCAGAAAGATAAAGTTATAAGTGTTTAAGCTGGAGATTGCCAGAATCGGATTGCTCTTGGAAAACTCGTTAAACATCCAGACCAGACCCATAACCACAATCAGAATACTTAAGATTGGCGAGTTTTCAAGCCAGTCACCTGGCCGTTTATGGATCACGGTTTCAGTCTTTTCTTCTTCAATCTGGATCGGGAAGTGATCAATGGTTTTAATATGATTGCCTTTGGGCGCAGACCAGTAGGCAATGGCAATCGAGGCGATGATCAAGACTGCTGTCATAATCATGGATTGCGGCAGGAAAATCGTTTCAGTAAATGGAATCACACCAGTCAGATTATACAGAGGTTCTGGCAGGCTGGATTTGTTGGCCTGTAATTGTGCGGCAGATGAGCTGATACCGAGCGCCCAGGTTGCACCCATCCCAATAATCGCTGCTGCGGCAGCTGCACGGTAATCCATATTTAGCTCTTTACGCTGTGCCAAGGCAATCACCAAAAGTGCAGTTAGCACTGTACTCATCGCCCAGTTAATCAGGGAAATCAGTAGACTAACCGTAGCGACGAGAACGATGGCTCCACGTCCAGAATGAGGAATGCGCGCCATTTTCTGAATCAATAATTGCATCGGTTTGGAAACCGAAACTACATAACCGACCACGATCAGCATACACATCTGTAAGGTAAAGGGAATCAGACTCCAGAATCCGTCACCAAATGAAATCGCGACGTCTTGTGCCGGTGCACCAATGCCAATCGCAGCAATTGCAACGATAATGACACCAAGTAGGGCAAAAATATAAGAGTCTGGAAACCATTTTTCAGACCAGTCGCTGACGCGCATGGCAAAGCGCTGCAAGATATTTTGTTGAGTTTGCATGATTAAAATCCATTTATTCTGCTTTCGTTATTAAGAAGTGGCTTTCTTCAGCCAAAAAGAAACCCTTAAAAATTTTCATTTTAAGGGTTGGGAACAATCAGGCTGCTTTACGGAGTAAAGGCACACCGGTGACTTTCTGAATTTCATCAAAACTGACATCGGGTGCCAGTTCTACAAGTTGAATACCTTCAGGTGTGACATCCAATACACCTAAGTCAGTAATAATCCGGTTCACTACAGCCTGGCCAGTAAGCGGAAGACTACATTGTGAGACAATTTTAGGCGTACCATCTTTAGCGCAGTGTTCCATCAGCACCACAACTTTCTGTACGCCTGCAACCAGATCCATGGCACCACCCATGCCTTTGACCTTCTTGCCCGGAATCATCCAGTTGGCCAGATCACCATTTTCTGAGACTTCCATAGCACCCAGAATGGCGATATTGACATGACCACCACGAATCATGGCAAAGGAGTCGGCACTGGAAAAGAAAGAAGCACCTTTGCGGGCAGTTACCGTCTGTTTGCCAGCATTGATCAGGTCGGCATCTACAGTATCTGCCGTTGGAAATTCTCCAATACCCAACAGGCCATTCTCAGACTGTAACCAGACATTGATATTTTCCGGAATATAGTTGGCCACTAAGGTTGGCAGACCAATACCCAGATTCACATAGAAACCGTCTTCAAGTTCCTGTGCGGCGCGCTGCGCCATTTCATTACGTGTCCAAGCCATGATCAAGCCTCCGCCTTTAAAGTCATCTGTTCAATCCGTTTTTCTGGTTGGGTATTGAGTACAATCCGGTTCACATAAATGCCTGGAAGATGAATTTCATCTGGATCAAGGGCACCGATCTCGACAATTTCTTCGACTTCAGCAATGGTCACTTTACCAGCCATGGCACAGACCGGATTGAAGTTCTGGGCAGTTTTACGGAAAATCAGGTTACCAGCTTTATCGGCCTTATAAGCTTTAACCAAAGCTACATCAGCAGTTAAGGATTCTTCCAGAATATAAGACTTGCCATTAAACTCACGGACATCTTTACCTTCAGCGATAACGGTTCCAACACCGGTCGCGGTATAGAAAGCGGGAATACCTGCACCACCGGCACGTAATTTTTCAGCTAAAGTTCCTTGAGGGGTCAGTTCAACTTCGAGTTCCCCGCTTAAGTATTGGCGTTCAAATTCCTTGTTCTCGCCCACATAGGAAGAGATCATTTTTTTAATCTGTTTGGTTTCCAGCAATAGCCCCAAGCCAAAGCCATCGACACCGGCATTATTGGAAATACAGGTGAGACTTTTGGCACCGGTTTCTTTTAAAGCTGCAATTAGGGCTTCTGGAATACCACATAGACCAAAACCGCCTACCGCCAAGGTATCTCCATTCTGAACCACGCCGTCTAAAGCGGCTTTTGCACTGTCATACACTTTATTTGACATTTTTACCTCGATTTATTCTTCTCTTGCAGATCTCTTTCATCTAAAGATCTGCTGATTTCTATCCATGAGGACTTATAGAGTGTCCGGCTATTTTAAGTTTTTAAGCACAGGCTTTTTGCCAATAGGTATTGGCATAATTGGATGGATTATTGCGTTGTAATACCTCGCTGATATTACGGCTGGCCTGCATCAAAGCATCCAGTTGAATACCGGTTTCAAAGCCCATCTTGGAGAGCAGGTAATACAGGTCTTCAGTTGAAACATTGCCGGAAGCACCTTTGGCATAAGGACAGCCACCGAGACCGGCAATAGAGGAGTCAAATACCCGAATCCCTTGCAGCAATGACTGGTAAATATTAGCGATGGCCATGCCATAGGTATTATGAAAATGACCGGCTAGCACTTTACTATCAATTTCTGAAAGACAGGCATCCCAGACGTTCTTCACGCGATCCGGAGTTGCCGTACCAATGGTTTCACCTAATGACACTTCATAGCAGCCCATGTCTAGTAGACGCTGTGTAACTTTGACGACCTGCTTCGGATCAATTGCACCTTCATAAGGGCAGTCCACCATACAAGAGACATAGCCACGCACCTTGACATCATTTGCTTTGGCAGCTGCCATCACATCTGCAAACTTCTCAAAGCTTTCATCAATCGAGCAGTTGATATTCTTGTGGGTAAAGCTTTCAGAAGCTGCGGTAAATACCGCAACTTCTTTACAATCCACAGCCAGCGCTGATTCAAAACCTTTCATGTTTGGCGTCAGCAAACTGAACTGGATATTCGGATCTTTAGGCAAGCTGGCAAATAGCGTATCGCTATCTGCCATCTGTGGAACCCATTTGGCTGAAACACAGGAGCCGACCTCAATCGCCTGCAAACCTGTTTTCATCAGGTCCAGAATCAGATTTTTACGGTCATCTAGTGTTAAAGATGTTTTTTCGTTTTGCAGGCCATCGCGTGGCCCGACTTCTACGATTTTAACGAAATCTGTCATGCAACTTCCTCCGCTAGAGGCTGAAACTCAACCAGTTCATCACCGGCTTTAACCTGATCACCTTTCTGGAAGTATGAGTTTGCGATAATGCCATCATGCGGAGCGCGAATGGTATATTCGATCTTCATTGCTTCCAAGGTCAGCAGTACATCGTCTTTTTTCACTTTGTCATTTGCCGCGACCAGAACCTGAGTAATCACGCCAGGCATTGGCGCAGTCAAGTTATTTTCAGTCCCTTGTTCATCCTGGTTATTAAAGTCATTTTTCAAATAATTGAACTTGTAGCTTTGACCATTCTGGAACAGGGTAATGCCATGCTCAGTCTGACTAAATGCCAGTTTCTGCTGCTGACCCGCAAGATTTAACTGGAGTAGGTGTTGATCAAGCAGCTCACCCTGGATGGTAAGTGTCTGGCCTTCATAATTTGCCAGGAAACTATTTTCTAGCGCTTTAAAGCTCACCACACGTAAAACGTCATTACATTGTAATTTAATTGTGTAGCTATTTTGCTGATTCAGACGCCAAAATGCCTTTTGCTGCCAGACTGGATTATTGCTAGTCGGGTTTTGAGCCAGACGCGATAACAGTTCAACCAAGGCTGCAGTGACCACTAATTCTGCACTGATATCAGCAGATGGTTTGAGTAGGAACTCTTCTTCACGTTGAATCAAGCCAGTATCGAGATGGGCATTTTTAAATGAATCACATAATACTAAGCGATCAAGAAAAGCGATGTTATTGCCAAGACCATCGACATGAAACTGACCCAAGGCATGATGCATCTGGATTAAAGCAGCTTCACGGTTTTTGCCCCAAACAATCAGTTTGGCAATCATCGGATCATAATAGGTGCTGATTTCATCACCTTCGACAATGCCACTATCCACACGCACGCTGTCATTTTGTTCTGGATAGTGCAAATAGCTGATCTGACCGATGGCAGGAATAAAACCTTTTTCTGGTTCTTCGGCATAAACACGGGCTTCCAGTGCATGACCGTGTATCTGTAATTCATGCTGCTGTTTCGGTAAAGGTTCACCGAACGCTACACGTAACTGCCATTCCACCAGATCCTGACCGGTGATCATTTCAGTGACTGGATGCTCAACCTGCAGACGGGTGTTCATTTCCATGAAGTAAGCAGTACCGTCTTGCTCAACGATGAACTCGACTGTACCGGCACCGACATAATTTACAGCACGTGCAGCATCAATTGCGGCTTGGCGCATCGCCTCAAGTTTGTCTTCTGGCATTTTAGGTGCAGGTGCTTCTTCCAGAACTTTCTGGTGACGACGCTGCACGGAGCAATCACGTTCAAACAGATGCACATAATTGCCATGTGTATCACCAAAGACCTGAACTTCAATATGGCGTGGCTGCACGACATAGCGTTCAATCAGCACATCTTCATTGCCGAAGCTGGAACGTGCTTCGCTTTTACAGGAAGCGAGTGAACTCAGGAAATCTTCACTACGCTCGACCAGTCGCATGCCTTTACCGCCACCGCCAGCACTAGCCTTGATCAGTACTGGATAGCCAATACTGTCAGCTTGTTGTTTCAAGAAATCGGCATCCTGATTGGTACCATGATAGCCGGGGGTTAAAGGTACACCAGCTTTTTCCATTAAGGCTTTAGAGGTCGCTTTCAGACCCATTGCTAAGATCGCATCCACTGGCGGACCAATAAAGACAATGTTGTTATCCTGACAGGCCAGGGCAAACTGGTCATTTTCAGACAGGAAACCATAACCTGGATGAATGGCCTGAGCACCGGTAGTTTTTGCTGCCTGAATAATACGTTCAATCTGTAAATAACTTTGTGCAGCAGGCGATTCACCAATATGGATGGCTTCATCTGCCAGTTTGACATGCTGTGCCTGTGCATCGGCATCGGAATATACGGCAACGGTGGCAATCCCTAACTTTTTCGCTGTACGAATCACACGGCAGGCAATTTCACCACGATTGGCAATTAAAATCTTTTCAAACATCCTACGATCCTTCTTGTTGTTATGCCGTGGTCTTGATCCAGGCCGGGCTTTGTTTGTTTAAAAATGCATTTAGTCCATTTTTCGCCTCATCTCCCTGGCGAACATGGGCAATATGCTGTGCGGTTTTAAGCAGCAGATCTTCAGTCAGAACCTGCTGATCGACCAGTTGAATCAGCTGTTTTGAAGCGTTTTGCGCTGCTGGTCCACCGAGTAAGAGCGCTTCAACAATCTCATCAATTTTGCTGTCGAGCTGTTCTGGTGCCGTCACTTCATGTGCCAGACCAATGGTTTTCGCCTGTTCAGCTGAGATTCGCTCAGCAGTCAGGAAATAGCGTGACGCCTGACGGGCACCGATCGCACGAATTACATAAGGACTAATGGTGGAAGGAGCCAATCCTAAACGGACTTCCGATGTGGCAAACTTGGCATCGGTGCTGGCGATACAGATATCACAAGCGGATGCCAGACCCATACCACCACCAAAAGCAATACCATGGACACGGGCAATCGTCGGTTGTTTTAATGTCGCCAGACTTTGTAGCATTTTTGCCAGTTTTAAAGCATCAGCTTCATTGTCTGCCTGTGAGGCCTGACCGGCCTGTTTCATCCAGTTCAGATCCGCACCCGCAGAGAAGCTTTTGCCTCGGCCTGCCAGAATCACTACACGTACATCATCACGCTGATTTAAAGACTGGAAACAGGCATGTAGCTCTTCAATGACTTGGGTATTAAACGCATTGTGCAGTTCAGCCCGGTTAATCCAGACCGTTGCCACCTGATTCTGCTGTTCGAGCTGTAAAAATTGATAGTCCATTTTTGTCACCTCTTACATGCGGAACACGCCGAATTTGGTTGGCTGAATTGGCGCATTCATCGCTGCAGCCAGACTTAGGGCCAGGACTTCACGCGATTGCGCTGGATCAATGACACCGTCATCCCATAAGCGCGCAGAAGCATAATAAGGATGGCCTTGACGTTCATATTGATCACGAATCGGCTGTTTAAACTGGTCTTCTTCTTCAGCTGACCAGGTTCCACCTTTTTGCTCAATCTGATCGCGTTTCAAAGTCGACAATACGCTAGAGGCCTGTTCACCGCCCATCACTGAAATACGCGAGTTTGGCCAGGTCCACATAAAGCGTGGCGAGTAAGCACGGCCACACATGCCATAGTTACCGGCACCAAAAGAACCGCCAATCACCAGAGTAAGTTTAGGCACATTGGCTGTCGCGACGGCCATCACCAGCTTGGCACCATTTTTGGCAATACCTTCATTTTCATACTGACGACCCACCATAAAGCCGGTGATGTTTTGCAAGAAGATCAGCGGAATATTGCGCTGGGTACATAGTTCAATAAAATGTGCGCCTTTTTGCGCAGACTCGGAAAATAGAATACCGTTATTGGCAATGATTCCGACTGGCATTCCATAAAGCTTGGCAAAGCCAGTCACTAGGGTAGTCCCGAAACGTGCCTTGAATTCGTCAAAGCGTGAGCCATCGACAATACGCGCAATCACTTCACGGATATCAAACGGTTTACGGGCATCGCTTGGCACAATGCCGTACAGCTCTGAACTGTCAAAACGCGGTGCTTCGATTTCATCTGCAGTTTTATTTGGCTTTTTGTTCAGGTTCGCCACAATGTTGCGGGCAATGGCAATTGCGTGTTCATCATTTTCTGCCAGATGATCGGCAACCCCAGATAAACGGGTATGTGCATCACCACCACCCAGGTCTTCACTGGAAACCACCTCGCCGGTAGCTGCTTTTACCAGAGGAGGGCCACCCAAGAAAATAGTACCCTGATTGCGCACAATAATGGTCTCATCTGACATTGCTGGTACATAAGCACCACCGGCTGTGCAGCTACCCATCACCACTGCAATCTGGGCAATACCTAAACTCGACATACGTGCCTGATTGTAAAAGATACGGCCGAAGTGATCACGATCCGGAAATACTTCATCCTGTAAAGGCAGATAAGCACCGCCAGAATCGACCAGATAAATACATGGCAAATGATTCTGCTCGGCAATTTCCTGGGCACGTAAATGCTTTTTCACCGTAAGGGGATAATAAGTACCGCCTTTGACTGTGGCATCATTGGCCACGATCATGCAGGTTACACCATTCACCTGACCCACACCAGCAACTACACCTGCTGCAGGAACATCATCCTGATAAACCTGATAGGCAGCCAGTTGACCGATTTCCAGAAAAGCCGTGCCTGGATCAATTAAATGATTAATCCGTTCACGCGGCAGTAATTTGCCGCGATCCAGATGTTTTTGGCGGGCATTTTCTCCGCCACCCAAGGCAATTTTTTCTACTTTCTGTTTAAGGTCATTCACCAGTTGCAGCATGGCAGCCTGGTTGGTCTTAAACTCTTCACTACGTATATTGATTTTGCTCTGTAACTGATTCATGACGAACATCCTTGTTTTATTCTAAGTGTTAATGTTTAGGCTGTTTCGTTGAAGAGCTCACGGCCAATAAGCATGCGGCGGATTTCGGAAGTTCCGGCGCCAATTTCATAGAGTTTGGCATCGCGCCATAAACGGCCTGCAGCAAATTCATTGATATAACCGTTCCCACCTAGGGTCTGAATGGTTTCACCCGCCATCCAGGTGGCTTTTTCAGCGGCATATAAAATGGCACTGGCAGCATCTTTACGTAGGCTACGGCTATGGTCGGCCTTGTCACATTCAGCACCAACGGCATACACCAGTGCCTTACATGCCAGCCAGGTAGAGTACATGTCAGCAATTTTGCCTTGCATCAACTGGAATTCACCCAGTGCCTGACCAAACTGTTTACGGTCATGAATATAAGGAATCACGGTATCCATGCAGGCATCCATAATGCCCAGTGGACCAGCACTGAGAACCGCACGTTCGTAGTCCAGACCACTCATCAGCACTTTAGTTCCATTGCCGACACCGCCAAGGACGTTTTCTTTAGGAACTTCGACATTGTCAAAAAACAGGGGATAAGTATTGGAACCACGCATACCCAGTTTGTCTAAATGAGTGCCGTGACTAAAACCTGGCATATTTTTCTCAACCAGGAAGGCGGTCATGCCTTTGGCGCCAGCTTGTAAATCGGTTTTGGCATAGACCACAAGTACATCAGCATCGCCGCCGTTGGTGATCCACATCTTGGAACCGTTGAGTAGATAATGATCACCTTTATCTTCAGCTTTCAGTTTCATGCTGACCACATCTGATCCGGCATTCGGCTCAGACATTGCTAATGCACCGACATATTCGCCAGAAATCAGTTTTGGCAGATAACGCTGCTTTTGTTCTTCATTACCATTTCGCTTAATTTGGTTTACACATAGGTTAGAATGGGCGCCATAGGACAAACCAATGGATGCTGAAGCACGGGAAATTTCTTGCATGGCAATAATATGGGCCAGATACCCCAGATTGGTACCGCCATATTCTTCACTGACCGTTAAACCAAGTAGGCCCATATCACCAAATTTTTTCCAGAGGTGAGCCGGGAATTCATTGTCACGGTCAACTTGCTGGGCAATTGGGGCAATTTCCTTGGCGCAAAATGCGGCCACTGAATCACGAAGCGCAATAAGAGTTTCATCCAAACCGAAATCTAAGCTTTGTAAATTCATTCTTCATCCATCCTGAGATTATATTTGTTGTGTCCAAAAGCATTTTTGTTGTGCTTGTTTTTTTAACATACAACGAAAAATTAAAAAAGTGAACCTATATTCACAAAATGATTTACAATTCATTTTATCTGGTTGAGAATAAGATTATGAGTTATAAAAGATCATCACTGATGCAGGAACGAATGGAACAAAATCGTTTGTCGATTTTACAGTCTGCTCGTGAACTGATTACTCAAGGGGGCTTTAAAGAGGCGTCGATTCAGGCGATTGCAGAACGCGCAGGCGTTTCTACAGGGCTGGTATATCGATATTTTGAGAACAAAAGCCAGATTTTGATTGAAGTTTTGTCGGCAGCGATTCAGCATGAAGTGGGAATTCTTGTTTCCATTGCCGGGTCAGATTTATCGCCAAAACTAAAATTGCAAAAATCTGTTACAACTTTTGTGAAACGTGCCATGAATAGTCCCCAGTTGGCGTATTCACTTATGTTTGAACCGGTTGATCCGGAAATGGAACATGAGCGTTTTCGCAGTAAACAGCTGCTTAAACAAAGCATTAAGGAAATCCTGGCCGAAGGAAAGGTGAATGGAGAGTTCGAGTTTGAAGATTTAAATACGGCAGCTTTGGGTGTGGTGGGTGCCATGACCTTTGTCGTGATTGAACCTTTGAATCCGTCCCGTAATGTGATGTTTGATCAGAACTACAAGGATCACTTTGTCAAACAGATTGCCGATTTTTGTGTTAACGCAGTACATCGACAGGAGGGAAATTCAGCAGCATAGACACACAAAAAACAGGCACATAGACAAGGTCGTCGTGGTCATAAAACAATTAGTAAAGTTGAAAAATCAGAATTACAAAGAATCAAGGAGATCGATTCAATGACACAAGTACGGTTAAGCTATGCCTATGGAACCAGCAGCCAGCCTTTATTAGGCATGACGATTGGTGGAAAATTTGATCAGGCTTGCGAGCAGTATGCAGATCGCGATGCAGTCGTCAGCATGCATCAGAACATACGCCTGAGTTATCGGCAGCTACAGGATCAGGTCAATGCCTTTGCCTGTCAGCTGCTGAAATTGGGTATGCAAAAAGGTGACCGTCTGGCAATCTGGTCGCCGAACTGTGTGGAATGGACTATTACCCAGTTCGCAGCTTTCAAGGCAGGCATTATTCTGGTTAACCTGAATCCGGCCTATAAAAGCAATGAGCTGGAATATGTCCTGAATAAAGTGTCCTGTAAGGGACTGGTCATTGCATCGCAGTTTAAAACAACGGACTATCAGGAAATCCTGACCAAAATTGCACCTGAATTAAAACAGGCTCAAAATAAATTACTGAATGCAGAGCGTCTCCCACATTTAAAGCATGTCATTAAAATTGATGAGCAGCAGCATACTGGTATTCATCGTTTTCAGGATTTAATGCCTACACCAAGTGCTCAAGAACTGGAACAACTGCAACAGATCTCTACTGATTTGCAGTTCGATGAAACCATTAATATCCAGTTTACGTCAGGCACTACAGGTAACCCTAAGGGTACAATGCTGACCCATAACAATATTTTAAATAATGGTTACTTCGTCGGTGAAGCGATTCACTTAAGTCCGGAAGACCGTGTCTGTATTTCTGTTCCACTATTCCACTGCTTTGGCATGGTAATGGGCAATCTGGCCTGTATTACCCATGGTTCAGCCATGATTTATCCGTCTGCCGTATTTAATCCGCTGGAAACCTTAAAAGCTATTCAGCAGGAAAAATGTACGGCAGCTTATGGCGTACCGACCATGTTTATTGCTGTGCTGGAACATGAACAGTTTGACGATTTTGATCTGTCTAGCCTGCGTACCGGCATTATGGCGGGTAGCCCATGTCCGCAGGAAATTATGCAGCGTGTAATTGAACGCATGCATATGTCCGAAATTACCATTTGTTATGGCATGACTGAAACAGCACCAGTAAGTGCCCAAAGTTCTACAGAAGACAGTGTTGAACGTCGTGTCAGTACAGTTGGCCGTGTCCATCCACATCTGGAAGTTAAAATTGTCGATGAAAATGGTAAGGTGGTGCCGCGCGGTCAATTGGGTGAACTGTGTGTGCGGGGTTATTCCGTGATGCTCGGTTATTGGGAAGATCAGGACAAGACGCAGGAAGTGATTGATGCAGCACGCTGGATGCATACCGGTGATATTGCTGAAATGGATGATGAAGGCTTTGTCAAAATTAAGGGACGTATCAAGGATGTGGTCATTCGTGGCGGTGAAAACCTGTTCCCGAAAGAAATTGAAGATTTCCTTTACACCCATCCAGCGGTGTCAGATGTGCAGGTGATTGGCGTGCCAGACCATAAATATGGTGAAGAGCTTTGTGCCTGCATTATCCTGCATGAAAATGACCCATGTACCGAAGAAGCCCTCCGTCAATATTGTGCTGAGCATATTTCTCACAATAAAGTGCCGCGTTATGTGCGTTTCTTCCATGAATTCCCGATGACAGCTTCAGGCAAGGCACAGAAGTTCAAGTTGCGTGAATTTATGCGTGAAGAATTAAATTTAAAAGAGATTGCTTAAATTAATTAAAGCTAAGTTTAAATAGTATTTGATCAGATGACCTGGCGGCATGGATGCCGCCGTTTCATTGTATGGCAAGGATGCCATATCAATGAAACAGAGGGGTTTGGTTACTTTGCCCAGTCAAAGTAACGAAGCACCTGCACAATGGAAGAAGAATCCATCTTGCAAATTGAGGTCATGTATTTAGCAATTTCTTTAAATAGATAAAAATCTATTTCTATATAAATCAGAGTAAACAGATGGCAAAAAACTTTCACAGTGAAGTGGTGGTCGCCAGTTATGATGATCATATCCGTAAACTGATTCCTGGCTATGAACTGGTGCATCAGCAGATTGAAGCAATACTCAGTACTGAGCTTCCAGAAAATGCACATATCCTGATCGTGGGTTGCGGTACTGGTTATGAACTATCTTATTTATTGCAACAGCATCCAAACTGGACATTTACTGCGATTGATCCTTCCGCTGCAATGCTTGAGCAGGCAAGGAAGCAGCTGGCTTCTATTGGCGCTGAACAACGAGTTCAGTTTATACAGTGCACCACTCAGGAACTGGATCAACAAAATTCATTCGATGCTGCACTCGCTATTTTAGTCGTCCATTTTATTCCTGAACCTCAGAAATCTGATTTTTTTCAGGCTATCTATCAGAGCCTTAAAGCTGGCGGGATCGGATTGACCTATGATCTGATGCAACCAGAAGATGAGAATGAATTAAAGGTAATGCAAAAAATGGCACAGCAAACCGGACTTAGTGTGCAGCAAAGCGAAAATATGCTGGCCAGATTGCAGCAGGACTTTTTCCTGATTTCAGTAGAAGATTCAAATGAACTTTTAACAAAAGTCGGATTTAAACAGCGCAAAATTTATAGTCAAATCATGAATTATTATGGTTTTTTACTCAGAAAATAAAGATCATGAAACTTTATATGAATTTTAAAGTTTAAGAGAATAATCAAGGAAGTTTAAGAATAATGTCAGCATATTATAGTTTGATCCAGCGCGAGCAGCATACAGATGGCAGTAATACTGCCTATTATCGTTCCAATATTCATGCTCAAGGTGCGTGGAATCCTCATGAACAGCATATGGCACCGGCAACCGGTATTCTATGTGTTGAACTGGAACAGTTTCAGCCTAGATCAGAAATGCGCATTGGCCGGGTTGGACTGGATATTTTTGGGCTGATTGCATTTGGTGAATTTTCTATTACTACACGCATGATCCGTCCTGGCAAAACTATTGAATTGATTGAGGCAGAAATGTGTGCCAATGGAAAAACCTGTATTGTTGCACGTGCCTGGAGGATGCTGACTTCAGATAGCCGGGCCATTGCAGGTATCGAAGATTTTCCGATTGAAAGCCCTGAGTTTTTACCGGTTTGGGAGGGTATGAGTTGCTGGCCGGGTGGTTATATTCAAAGTATTGAAACCCGTGCACATACCGACCATCGTGCAGGTAAAGGTATTGTCTGGCTTAGAAATTCATTGGATATGGTAGAAGGACAACTGACTACAGATTTTAGTCGTTTACTCGGTATGGTCGATACCGCGAATGGCATTGTGCCACGTCAGGATCCAAATGCGGGCTGGGGATTCCCGAATCTGGATTTGCAGATTCATATGCACCGTCTGCCGCAAGGTGAATGGCTGGGGCTGGAAGTGGTGCAACAGTATGGTGAAGATGGGATTGGTCTCACCAGCGGTGTGCTGCATGATATTCACGGGCCTTTCGGTCGCAGTGAACAGATTCTGACCTTACGAAATTTCTAAAACTGATTTAAAAGCAAAAGGATGAATTGATTCATCCTTTTTTTATTGGCATGCTGTGCGCAATGGTTCAGGAATATTGATGAATGCGGATTAGTATTATTGGGGCAGGGCGTGTGGCTTATCATCTTGCCCATGCATTGTCAGCACAACATGAAATTGTACAGATCTACAGCCGGACTCTGGATAAAGCACAGCAACTGGCTGATCAATTTAAAGCGCAAGCCATCGCTCAACCTGAAAATCTGAATCAGGATATAGACTTGATGATCATTGCCGTGAGTGATCAATCAATTGCTGAGGTCATCAGACAAGTCTATTTTTACTTGCAAGATGTGCTGATTGTCCATACTTCAGGCAGTTCTCACCTGAATGTTCTAGCAGATGTACATGCAAAGTCTGGCGTCTTTTATCCATTGCAAACCTTTAGTCTGGAACGTGAAATTGACTGGGAAAATACGCCTTTATTTATTGAAGCGTCTGAGCCAGAAGATCAAGAAATCTTAACTCATTTAGCAAATAGCCTAAGCAAACGAATTTATCAATATAGTTCAGACCAACGTTTGAGCTTACATCTGGCTGCAGTGTTTGCCTGCAATTTTAGCAACTACTGTTATGACATGGCCAAGCAGATTGTGGATGCACAGCAGGTAGACTTTAGCCTGCTTTATCCATTGATTCTGGAAACAGCCAATAAAGCGACGAAAAATGATCCTCGTCAGGGGCAGACTGGACCTGCGATGCGTGGTGATCAGAATATTCTGAATATACATCAGCAGATGCTAGAGCAGTCTCAGCGACAAGACTTGGCAAATGTATACAACTTACTCAGTCAGCAGATTTTAGAACGCCATCAGAGCTAATAAAAAAAGCGCTGAATAATCAACGCTTTTTAGGCTTATAGATTTAAGAAATTTTCTTAAAGATAAAGTCATTAATCTTGTGGCCAGCTTCGATCCCGCGACGTTCAAATTTGGTCTGTGGGCGCCATTCAGGACGAGGGTAGCTGTTTCCTTTACCCGCCAGGTTTTCTAAACGTGGACGTTCTTCCAGAACTTCCAGCATCCACTCAGCATACGGTTCCCAGTCTGTTGCAGCATGGAAAGTACCGCCAAGTTCTAGTTTTTGTTCAACCAATGGCATGCGGTCATGAGATACAAAACGGCGTTTAAAGTGACGTTTTTTCTGCCATGGATCAGGGAAATACAGCTGAACGGTGTTGATGCTATTGTCTGGCATTTCACGAAGTACCTGAATCGCATCAGCATCCAATACACGTAAGTTCGTCACGCCAGCCATACCTGCTTCATACACGCACTGCGCAATACCCGGTACATGCACTTCGATTCCGACAAAGTTACGCTCAGGATTCGCTTTCGCCATGAGAACCAGAGAGCGGCCCATACCAAAACCGATTTCGACAGTCAGCGGACGTTCAGGATGCTCAAAATGCTGACGCAAGTCACCCACCGGATATTCCAAAATTAAGTGACCATATTGTTCAAGCGCAGTACGTTGAGAGGTATTTAATGGCGCTGAGCGGCGCATAAACGTCACAATTTCACGGTGCTCGCTTAAATTGTCCAGCTCCACGACTTGCTGGTCTAATTGATCGTTCGACATAATTTTGGCAAATCTAAAAATTCAGAATGCGGTATTTTAAGTCCTGAGCGGTGCAAGTCAAACTTTTCTCGGTATTTCTCCATAAAAATCGAGCCAGAGATCTCAGACAAAATAAAAGAGCCAATCGGCTCTTTTAGAGATCAAGTTTGATTAGGTACTAAAACGGTCGATCAAAGTGCTACTGGCTTCATTTAAACCAATTACAGTCACGTCTATGCCTTGGGCTTTAAACTTCTGGATGACGTTATTGAGCATATTTACTGAAGTCACATCCCAGACATGCGCATGTGTCAGATCCAGCTCAACATGGTCCAGCTTTTCCTTAAAATCAAAGAATTGATAGAACTTTTCAGTACTACTAAAAAAGATCTGTCCAGAAATCACATAGCTGCGTGAATTGGGCTCATGCAAATAAGTCGAGACATGTACAGTTTTTTCCAGCTTATTAATAAAGAACAGAGCAGAGAGCAATACACCGACAAATACACCGAGTGCCAGATTATGAGTAGCAAGCACGACAATAATCACCGCAATCATCACGGTATTAAATTCTAGTGGATGCTTGCCAAACTGTTTGATTGCACCCCACTGGAAGGTAGTAAATGACACCATAATCATAATGGCAACCAGCGCAGCCATAGGAATATAAGCCAGCCAGTCTTTCAGGAAGACCACCAGACACAGTAAAAACACGCCAGCTACTAATGTCGATAGACGGGTACGTGCACCTGAAGAAACGTTGATAATCGACTGACCAATCATGGCACAACCGGCCATTCCGCCCATAAAACCGCTGACAATATTGGCCACACCCTGACCACGACATTCCTGATGTCGGTCACCTTCAGTTCCAGTAACTTCATCAATCACTGTAGTGGTCATCATACTTTCAAGCAGACCTACAGTGGCTAGAGTAAAGGAATAAGGCAGGATAATCTGCAAAGTTTCCAGATTCAGTGGAATTTCTGGAAGAAGAAAGACTGGCAAGGTATCTGGAAACTGTCCCAGATCGCTCACAGTACGCATATCTGCACCAAGCAATAACGCAAGTGCGCTCAGTACGACGATACAGATCAGAGGCGATGGAATCGCTTTACCGATTTTCGGGATATAAGGAAACAGATAGATAATTGCCAAACCTACTAAAATGAACAGATAAGCCGT
The DNA here is from genome assembly GCF_046635365.1 of Acinetobacter sp. NIOH-H-8. Taxonomy (NCBI): domain Bacteria; kingdom Pseudomonadati; phylum Pseudomonadota; class Gammaproteobacteria; order Moraxellales; family Moraxellaceae; genus Acinetobacter; species Acinetobacter sp. NIOH-H-8. Next base: position 5,171 of record NZ_JBHDVN010000020.1, on the reverse strand, counting down.
ACTGTCCATCCGGTGAATTTCCGGGATTTGTGCCACAAAAATCAGGATCGCGAGGGCATTCAAGAAACCATATACCACAGCCTGCGACACAAAACGCATCAGCTTGGCAACTTTAAAAAAGCCCGCAATCACCTGAATGATTCCGGTCAGAATCGTGGCTGCAAGCAAGTATTGCAATCCATGATCCTTGACCAGCGTAATCATCAATAGTGCCATTGCACCTGTAGCCGCAGAAATCATGGCAGGACGACCACCGAAAAAGGCAATGGACACGGCAATACAGAAAGAGGCATATAAGCCGACTTGCGGATCGACACCGGCAATCGCAGAAAAGGCAATAGATTCAGGAATCAGGGCGAGTCCAACCACCAAACCTGCCAGTACATCAGTCCGGATATTGGAAAACCATTCTTCTTTTTTCAGGTTAATCACGAAATATCATCTAAATTTTGAGAACCTGCGTATCTTAAACAGATACAGATAAAAATCTACACAAGATTGACTTGCAAAAGCCTGTAAATTCCTCAATATTGAATATGTAACTGTGCTGAATCACAGTTACGCTTTTTTGCAATTTACAGGTTTGATCACTTGAAAGTTTGTCAGAAGCGATTTAAAACATTGAGAAGTGTATAACAAGGATCAGAAATGAAGCTTTACTATTCGCCAGGCGCGTGCTCTTTGGCAGCTCATATTATTTTAAATGAAATTAATGTCGATTTTGATTTGGAACGTGTTGACTTAAAAACCCATAAAACAGAAAAAGGTGCAGATTATTACGAAATTAACCCAAAAGGTTATGTACCAGCATTAGAAATTAATCCGGGTTTAATTCTTACAGAAAATGTTGCAATTTTACCGTTTCTTGCTCAACACGATCCAAAACAAGATCTGATTCCACCTTCTGGCATGGGACGTGCCAAAGTGCTGGAGTGGTTAGGTTATCTCAATTCAGAACTGCATGATGCTTATGCTGTATTCTTCACTGGAAAATTATCAGATGAAGCCAAAGAAAAAGCATATGCAGAAATTGACCGTTTATTGAGTTATATCGATAAGGCGATTGGTGAATCGGACAATGATTATCTGGTCGATGATAATTTCGGTCCGGCAGATGCTTACCTGTTTGTTCTCACCAACTGGTCGAACCAGATTGAACATGATCTGAGTCCATATAAAAATATTATTCATATCCGTAATAAGGTTGCAGAACGTCAGTCTGTACAGATTGCAATGCGTGATGAAGGTTTGATTCCTTAATACTAAAATTTTGAAAAAGCGTCATAAGGCGCTTTTTTTATTGCTTCCAAAGTAATTGTTGATATTTAGTCAATAATGATTTGCAAAATCACTGCTTTTTAGCAATAAGCAGAGTCTATATAGTGCCTGCATAAATTTTTAGTTTCAGGTTCTTTCCATGAAAAATATTTTATTAATTAATGGCGCAAAAGCTTTTGCCCACTCAAATGGTCAGTTAAATGATACTTTGGCCGAACTGGCTCAAGAAGTATTAACAAAGCTGGGGCATCAGGTTGAGGTAACTCGTGCTGACAATGAATATGATGCAAAAGCAGAAGTAGAAAAATACCTTTGGGCAGATACGGTCATTTACCAAATGCCAGGCTGGTGGATGGGTGCGCCGTGGCCAGTGAAAAAGTATATTGATGATGTTTTTACCGAAGGGCATGGCAGCCTGTATGCAAATGATGGTCGCTCACGTTCAGATGCTTCAAAAAAATATGGCTCAGGTGGCCTGATTCACGATAAAAACTATATGTTATCTCTTACCTGGAATGCACCGATGGATGCGTTTACAGATACCGAGCAGTTTTTTCATGGCGTGGGTGTAGATGGCGTTTACCTACCTTTTCATAAAGCCAACCAATTCCTGGGGATGCAGGCTTTACCGACATTTATTGTGAATGATGTAATTAAAGCCCCTGAAGTTGAAGCGTATATCGCACAGTATCGTGAACATTTAACTCAAATTTTTGCTTAATCAGGAGATATGACCATGCTAACCGTTATTGCTGAAATCATCTGTCATTCGGAACAAGATATGAAAACAGTGCTGGATTCATTTAACAACATCCGCGCACAGGTATTACAAGAGCCAGGCTGTCATCTTTATGATGTCTATATTGATCATCCAGAGATTGAGAGCCGATTACAGACCAAAGTGCCTTTTTCAATCATGATGTTTGAAAAATGGGAAAGCATCCAGCATCTGGAAACCCACATGCATAGTGTAAATATGCAGCAGCATGCTAAGGCCACTAAAGGTGCGGTTGCGAGTGTAAAGATTCGAATTTTAGAAGCACTTTAAGCTGTAATTCTCAGTTTGAAAGAGTTTGTGATATTTAATTTTTTATTCGAACTCTTGTGGCTGATTAAATTGAACCTGTTCAAGTTTCAGTGCGTAGCGGTGTTTTAAGGTGGACCATTGAACTTTGGCAGGTTGAGTCTGTTCTGCAAATTCATTTTCATCTGTTGTAGTTTTTACCTTGCCTGTTAAAAAGTTAATGCTTCGTGCTGTACTCTCACCCGAAGCACGGTGAAAATCATCTACATCATAGCCGATCAGCTTAAAAGCATTATTTTGGTATCGGAATGTATAAGTATGATTGGTGACATACCATGAACCACAACTTAGCCAGTAATGTAAATGAACCCGAAGTACACCTTTTTGAATGCTTAAGGCTTCGGATTCACCAAGTGGATCAGTGAGGCAAGGCGACTCTACATCACCTTCGGTTGGCAAAGTAGTATTGCTAGCTGCAAGCTGATAACCATTTGCCTGCTTGAATAAAATCAAAAGTTTTCGTTTGTTTATATTCAGAACATCATTACCTAAACCCGCATTTGCAACGAGATTTTCGGGATTAGTATCTTCAATAATCAGTGCGAGGTCCGCTTGACCGTCCTGATTTAAATCACCTTGCGCTTTTTCTAAAATTTTCCAGTTTTTCGGAACAAAAGATTGATAGTTTGAATGTAGAGAACTGCCTATCTGAGGTGTTGCACATGCACTTTGTGTAAATGCTATACACAGCAGGGTGCTAAATAGGAAAGGCAGTTTGATTTGATGAAGCATCGGTTTAAATTCCTTTTATTTATAATTTTATTGATGGTCAAAGCTGAGTGATAAGTTTAACCAACAAGGTTAAGTCATCTCTTTGAATAATGAATAGGTATTTATGGTGAACTGTAAAGCTTTTTATAAATTCAACTATTAGATATTAACTTTCTATTTGAAATAATCCAAATCAAGACGTGAATTTTTAATATTTAATTTTCAAAGTTGACCTGGGTATCTAAATTTAAAAGTTCAGGAGTTTGCTAGAAACTCCTGAACAGATCGACATGATTTAAATAATTTTTTGGGCCTCTAGCCTCGATTATTATTTAAAGAAATAACCGGTTTCAGGTGAGCTGGCATTGGCCATGCGTTTGCGTGGCATACGTCCGGCAAGAAATGCTTCACGACCTGCTTCAACTGCCTTACGCATCGCAGAGGCCATCAAGACCGGATTTTGTGCTGCTGCAATCGCCGTATTCATCAGTACGCCGTCACAGCCCAGTTCCATGGCAATCGCTGCATCACTGGCAGTACCGACACCCGCATCAACCAGCACAGGCACTTTGGCATTTTCTTTAATGATTGAAATGGTGTGTGGATTCAGAATCCCTAGACCTGAACCGATCAGACTACCCAAAGGCATGATTGCTACGCAGCCCATACTTTCCAGTTCTTGTGCCACGATCGGATCATCTGAGGTATAGACCATGATTTCAAAACCGTCATCAATCAGGGTACGCGCCGCTTTCAAGGTCTCGGTAATATTTGGATAAAGGGTCTTTTCATCGCCCAGTACTTCCAGTTTTACCAGGTTATGACCATCCAGCAGTTCACGTGCCAGCATACAGGTACGTACTGCGCTATTAGCATCAAAACAGCCCGCAGTATTTGGCAAAATGGTGTATTTTTCTGGCGGAACCACTGAAAGCAGGTTCGGTTGGTCTGGATGCTGACCAATATTTACCCGGCGAATAGCAACCGTTACAATTTCTGCACCGCTGGCCTGAATGGCCTGATCTGTTTCATTTAAATCTTTATATTTGCCTGTGCCTACTAAAAGACGAGACTGGAATTGGCGTGAACCGATCTGTAATAAATCTTGCATAATTGTTCCAAGTGTTATTAGCCGCCACCGACTGCGTGAATAATTTCTATTTTGTCCGCTTCGCAAATGGGCGTTTCACCCAATCTGCTTTTAGAAATAATCATTTCATTGACCTCAACTGCAAAGCGCTTACCCTCAAGCGCCAGACTTTGAACCAGTTCCAGCAGGTTCTTGCATTGAGTTTCTTGTTGTTCGCCATTAATATACACTAACATCTTGGCAACCCTCCATGATTATTGATTAAAGCATCAGACCTATTTGAGGTATTTTACGGCATTCCAGGCCAGAATTAACCAGCCAGCAATCATTAAGGCACCACCAATTGGTGTAATTGCACCTAAACCGCGCGGTAGACCCAGTGCCATGACATAGAGTGAGCCACAGAACAGGAAAATTCCCGCCTGAATCAGGAGAAAACTCCATTTGATTGGCAATTCAGGAATCACTCTGCTGATCACTGCTAGAATAAGTAAGCCAAGAGCATGGTAGAAGAAATAATCTGTGGCCGTTTGCCACCAGGTCAACTGTGCTTCAGTCGCTCGAGTCTTTAAACCATGGGCACCAAATGCGCCGAGCATGACTGCAAGCGCAAGATTCAGTGCTGAAATCGCAATCCACATTTGAATTGATCTTCTCAATAAAGTTTGCGCTTAACCTTAGCATAAAAGCCAAGGCTGAAACACGGCATTAAAAAACAAAAAAGCCTTCATGTGTGAAGGCTTTTTCTTAAGATTAGTATGTCCCGTCCTGAAATAAGTTTACACCTTAAGAGACTTATTTTATGGAACATGCACAAGAACAACGAGTTAAACGCACACAACGTGATTATAGCTTCGCCTTTAAAATGATGGTTGTACATGAAGTAGAAAAAGGGCAAATTACTTATAAACAAGCTCAGGCAAAATATGGTATTCAAGGAAGATCAACTGTGCTGGTATGGTTACGCAAGCACGGACAACAGGACTGGACTTCGAATATGCCGACTTC